>JAEUVS010000109.1 GCA_016786745.1 Chitinophagaceae bacterium
TAAACCCGACCGCGAAAAAAATACTGTGGCCCTACCCGAGCTAAGGAAAGGAAAAATTGGTTTGGTGGTGGCAACACAGATCGCGCGTTATGTTGAGCCGGACAGTGAACTGCCTGGATACAATTCACCGGAAATCGCCTGGGGCATAACGCAGGCGCAGCTTGCATGGTACCGTGCAATGGAGGATGCGGGGGAAATGGTGCAGGTCACCAATCGCGATCAGCTTAGCAACCATGTTGATTTATGGTTAAAAGAGAATCACGCACCTGTCATCCCGAACGAGCGTAGCGAAGTGAGGGATCTCGCGGCCGACGCTGCCAAACCCATCGGATACATTCTTAGTCTTGAAGGAGCTGATTCACTTGTTAACCTCGATTATTTGCAAAAGGCTTATGGTTATGGTTTGCGCGCGTGCGGTCCCGCTCACTATGGTCCGGGAAGATATGCCCCGGGTACTGGCATGAGCGGTGGATTGACATCGAAAGGAAGGGAACTGGTAAAGGAGATGGATAAACTTCGTATGATCCTCGACGTTACCCATTTAACTGATGAAGGATTCTCCGAGGCGCTCAGCATTTTTAAAGGGCCTGTGTGGGCAAGTCACCATAATTGCAGGAGTCTTGTCAACTATCAGCGACAGCTTACCGACGACCAGGTGAAGATATTAATCGAGAGGGGCGCGGTGATTGGTGGTGTCCTCGACACGTGGATGCTTGTTCCGGGTTGGAAGACGGGGGTGGATACGTCCGAAGCGCGCGACGTTACACTCGAAAGATTAATTGACAACTACGATCATATTTGCCAGCTTGCGGGTAATACTGACCACATCGCCATCGGCAGCGATCTCGATGGCGCATATGGAAAGGAGCAGTCGCCACGGGATATTGATACAATCGCGGATTTGCAAAAATTGCAGGGCATGCTGGCAGCGCGCGGTTACTCACACGAGGATATAGAAAAGGTTTTTTATAAGAATTGGTTGAGATTTTTACAGAAAAATTTATAGCGAAAGCTTGCGTGCTTTATCAATAAGCGTCACAAATTCCGCCCTGTATCCTTCCTCGTCTTTTCCCAATGCTCCGTTTGCGAGAGATTTCGCATTATTAAATGATGAAGTTTGTTTGAATGCCGAGTTGTTTAGCAACATTCCAAACTGCGCCACAGCGGCGGCAAACCGGAAATTGTCGGATGTTTGACGTGTGGCAAAATCTTTAACCGGGTGTTCGATAAGAATACTTTTATCGGCGCCTGGTTTTTTATACCGGAATTTTACAGTCATCATTTCATCTCCTTTGCTGATCAACTTTCCATTTTGCTGATATTTCAGCGGATCTGTTTCTTCGATAAATTCGCTTTCCACGCCAGCCGGTACAATTTCATATAATGCTGTTACGGTGTGACCGCTACCAATCTCTCCTGCATCTTTTTTATCATTTTTGAAATCCTGTTTGTTCAGCAGGCGGTTCTCATATCCAACAAGCCTGTATGCTCTTACTTTCGACGGATTAAATTCTACCTGCAGCTTTACGTCTTTTGCGATGGTAAACAATGTTCCGCCGAATTCATTTACCAAAACTTTTTTTGCTTCGCTGATATTGTCGATGTATGAATGATTACCGTTTCCTTTATCTGCCAGTTGCTGCATTTTGTTGTCTTTGTAATTTCCCATACCATAGCCCAGTACCGTCAGGTATACACCGGATTGGCGTTCCTGCTCTACGATTTTTACCAGCTCGGCATCGCTGCTTACGCCAACATTGAAGTCGCCATCGGTGCATAGGATGACCCGGTTGTTTCCATCTTCCACAAAATTTTGTTTTGCGGTTTTATAGGCGAGTCGTATTCCTTCGCCACCTGCTGTTGAGCCGCCGGCTTCCAGGCGTTCTATTGCGTCGCGGATTTCGCGTTTGTTACTGCCGCTGGTGGAGGGGAGTACAAGTCCCGCGCTGCCTGCATATACAACGATTGATACCCGGTCCTGTTCGCGCAATTGTTCGATTAATAATTTGAGTGATGATTTAACAAGCGGTAGTTTGTTTTCATCCTGCATTGATCCGGAAACATCAATCAAAAAAACAAGATTGCTTGCAGGGAGCTTTTCAACGGGAATTTTCTTTCCCTGCAAACCGATCATTACAAGCTTGTTTTTTGCGCTCCACGGACAATTTGCAATTTCTGTGTTGATCGAAAACGGAGCTTCGCCTTTTGGTTGAGGATAATCATAGTGAAAATAGTTGATAAACTCTTCAACACGCACGGCTCCGGCGGGAGGCAGTTGGTTGTTGTTTAAAAATCTACGCGCATTGCTGTACGATGCGCCATCAACATCAATTGAAAAAGTAGACAGAGGATCGGCGGATACCTCTTTAAACCTGTTCTCTTCGATGTGGTCATAGTCTTCGGTGTTGAACTCCTGATCTGCGGTTGTTGTAACGGTGGACGCCAGCGCGCGTCGCGATTTCTGCGCGCCGTAGGCGGTTACTACTACTTCCCGGAGTTCTTCGCTCTTTGGCTGTTCTGGTTTGGAAAGTGGCGCAGTTTTCGGCGGCTCTTCATCGAGCCTGGTCTCAACTTTGTGCGGCGATTTACACAACACAAAACATATACAGGCTACTACGGCCATCAGGGCAATAATTAGAGATTTCATAACAGTTTATTTTATCTCCTGATGATGGAAAATCAGTCATTACATAAACAGAAAGCGATTTTTTTTATATTTTGATCAGATAACGGGTACACTTCTGTCATTTCTGAGTAATATATCATCCGCAACCGACGACGAGGCGCTTGTTAACAGGTATAAAAGCAGCGGCGACCTTGCAGTTCTTGCTGACCTTTACCAGCGTTACATGAACTTATGCTATGCTGTAAGCATTAAGTATTTAAAAGATCCAGATGGTGCGAAGGATGCAGTTATGGAGGTATTTGAGGAGCTTGCGGATAAACTGAAAAAACACGAGGTGAGTAATTTCAAGAGCTGGCTATATACTGTCGTTAAGAATCACTGCCTTATGAAACTGCGTGCGCAGGCGCGTCAAAAATCTGTTAACCTCGCCGATAACGTTGTGTATTTAAAGGAAGAAATGCATCAGGAGAGTATTAATGAGAAGGAGTGGCAATTGCAACAGATGACCAATTGCATCGAAACACTTTCTGCGGATCAGAAGAAGGCAATCGAACTTTTTTACCTGCAGGAGAAGTGCTATAATGAAATTTCGGGCATCACCGGCATGGATTGGAACAAAGTGCGGAGCCTCATACAGAATGGACGAAGAAATTTAAAAATATGTATGGATAAAGCTGTGCTGTCAGCATCCGAAAAATGAGCGAGAACAAAAAATATACCGCTGAAGATATCAGGCAATACCTTGAAGGAAGGATGTCGCCCGCTGAGATGCACGCGTTCGAACGTGAGGCATTAAACGACCCGTTTTTAGCCGACGCTATTGAGGGCATGGGCACATATGATGACAAAGCGAAATTTTTTACTGAAGCGCAACAGCTGAGAGAGCGTTTAAATGAACGGGTGAGGAAACGCGGAAGAATTTTAGCGCTTCCAATACTTTGGAAAGTAGCGGCAGTTTTACTCATCGTAGTTACCGGCGTAGCAATCATCGTTTATACCAGTCAAAAAAACACGGTCCCAAATCCGGAGATCGCAAAAACCGAAAAAAGCGAAACCGCATGGCAAAAAACAGATACACCAGAGGCCTCTGATATGGCCCATATTGTGGACGACACCCCGGCAAAAGCGCCGCAGGCAGGTGTATTATCTTCGCGTAAACAGCCTAAAAAAGAGGAGCAGGTACCAACGCCTCCACCAGCAGATAATTTATCTCCGCAACAATCTCTGGCATTCGAACAGCCAGCTACCGTTGAAAACGAAACAACCTCTCCCGACAAAATGGAAAATGCGAAAGCAGTACCAAAGGCACTTGAAGGGCGCGCTGCCGGTATAAATATAGAATCAGATGACAAGAGACGTGTTGAAGCAGATTCAATTGATCATACTGCGCTCGACGAAGTGGTAATAGTGGGCTATGGTGTACGACGGTCGAAGCGGTTGCTCGGCTATTCCACAAAAACGAAGAACAGTTCAGACATTGCGGCTAACAGTCTCCGTAAGAGAATTGAGCCGCAGGGGGGGTGGGACGCGTTTGAAAATTATCTTTCTGCCAATCAAAACCAATCTGTAATAGACACAACAAAAAGAGGAACAGAGAAACTTTCATTCACCATTACACAAAACGGCCGCCCGTCATCGTTAAAAATTTTAAAATCAGTGTCCCCGGCACACGATAAGGAATTAACCAGGCTTATAAACGAAGGACCCTCGTGGCAGGTGATCAAAGGCAAAAAAAGAAAGGTCACTCTATCTGTAATATTCTGAAAATCAGCTAAAATAATAGGTATTTTCACCTATTAACCGAAAATTCATTCGCAGCACTCCAAAACAGTGTATCTTAGGCTCAATCTTTGGAAATCCCACCATCATTCGTCCCTAAACCCTTTATTTCTTGAAGAACTGTATCACATTTATA
>JAEUVS010000153.1 GCA_016786745.1 Chitinophagaceae bacterium
AACAATCCGGTTGATTTCTTCGGGCATTGTCATATCGCCAGACCTGATTCCCGCTTCTACGTGCACCACCGGGATGCACAGCTTCTTGGCCACGATGGTACAGGCCATTGTGGAGGTAACGTCGCCCACTACAAGAACCACATCGGGACGATTAGCTTCCATGGCCTTTTCGAATCTCGTCATGATGGCCGCGGTCTGTTCAGCCTACGATCCGCCACCGGCTTCGAGATTGATATGCGGTTCAGGTATGCCGAGCTGCTCAAAAAAGTCGCCGCTCATTTTCTTATCGTAGTGCTGCCCGGTATGGATCAGGCGAAAATCAATATCCTGGTCATTTGATTGCGCTTCCTGGATTGCTTTGATGATGGGCGCCACTTTCATGAAATTGGGACGGGCACCGGCGATTATTGCAACGATCATGGGTTGTGGATTTATAAAGTTTTAGTGTTTGTGTTTCGTGAGGCGTGAGGCGTGAGGTGTGAGGCGTTGGAAGGATTTTCGTTTAGTAAATAATACGTCAATCCATAAAAAATCCACGCCTGCGACCAGCGCATGTACGATATCCTGTTTGTATAATATTTTCTTTTCTGGTAATAAAAGTGCCCATCGGGCGATTGCATATGTGTCACTGTCCAGTTCAGCACACGCTGTGCAAGGTCTTTATGCTGCTGGAATATCCCCGCTTTACTGAGCGTAACGAATAATTGTGACGGCGCGTGAATGTCTATCGGGTAAAGCGAATTACTGTAATAAGCCGAACGGCCTTCCCTGTCAAAAAAGGTCTCGAGATAATATTTCATTCCCCTGTCGATATTTTCATCGAACGACCGGTCACCGGTGTACTTACGGTAATCAATCATACATTCAAGATTAAACCCCGTATGAAAATTATCTATCCACTGGTGAAAAGGAAGCGTGCTGTAATACCATGAGCCATCCGCATTCTGATACTCGCAGCAATAGGCAACTGCTTTACGGGCGGTATCAAAAAGCTCTTCGTCTTTTGTATAGTAATAGGCCCTACTCAACAGCCGGGCGCCAAGCAGCGACGCATTGAACACCGACGTTTTATCCATCGGCGAGTAAGAGAACACGAGGTTACCGTTTTCATTTACTGTTCTGTTAAGGTCGTTGAGGATAAAATCTTTTGTCGACAAACCTTCTTCAAGAAATTTTTTGTTGCCGGTGAGTTCGTATGCATCTATCAGGGCATTGGCCACAAATGTCGATGCGACAACCGTTGGTGTAAACCTCGGTTGATAAAAAGCCTTCGCTTCCCACGGAAAATTGTAACCCCAGCATGCGCCGGAATAACGCGGGGATTTTAATTCGATGAGCTTTTCAGCGAAAAAGTTGATATGATCGATATGCTTGCTCAATCCTTCGATTTTGGCAAGATTCACATATCCGGTAAGAAACAACCCCAACCCTTTCGCGTTATAATCCTTTTTTACCCCTGCTACACCCCGAAGGTTAACTGGCAGCTTTTTAAAAAGTTGTATCCACACCAGCCTTGGAAATCTTTTCTTCGGCAAAATGGGCAGGCTCTGAAACAATTTACTGTTCAGTCCATCATAGGGATCGTAGCCTTTGTACTGTTCGTTTTCACAATAAGTGATCAGTTTGTTTAAACTCTGCCTCGCTGAAACCATATTCTTCATTTTGTTATTACGCTACTTTGGAAATTACCAGCTTGAATTTCCCGGAAAGTGTCTTTACAATCTCGTGTTCTTCCACCTGGTTAAAACTGATAAGGATGGAATCGTTCAGGCGCTGCCGCAATTTTTTCTCCAGCAGGTCCTGCTCCGTTTTTCTGAACGCAGGCGCAGTAACCATATTCACCTTAATACCATTTGTATTCTCCTGTACAATCTGTGCATATCTTAAATGAGGTATTCCCTGGAAAGCCACGCCCAGCCTGCCTATCCGCGTGCCGTCCTGCAGGAGAACGACGTCGTCGACACGGCCCTCGATCGAAGATATGCCCCTGCCCTTTCCACAGGCGCAGGATGAGTCCATAAACCGGAAAGTGTCGTCTATCTGGTATTTGATAAGCGGAAATGCTTTGTTGATGAGGCTGGTTGTAACTACTCCTTTACCGTTTTCGAGAAATTCTGAAATACCGTACTTCGGAGCCGCGTGGAAATTTCCGTTCTCACATTCGTGAAGCAATATGGTGCGTTCCGCGGTGCTATAACGATCGTATATTCTTCCACCCAGGGTTTGTTCGATTTTTTCTCTTTGAAATGGATACAGGGTTTCGGACGACGTAAACAACAGCGGAATTTTGGCGGTCAAACCGGCTTCTTCGAGAAGATTCGAAAGGGTAAACAGCGAGCTCGGAAAAGCGAAAATCGCTTTTGGTTTGAAGCTGTTGAGTTGTGTTGCATATTCCCCGATCGTTGATTTTGATAACAAATAACTCGAGAGGTATAAAGTGTTTTCTGCCTTGTTGAAGTATTGCAGTGTTTTATTGTCGAGCACGCCACGCATGGAAACGAACGGATCGCCCAGCTCAATGCCGTGACTTAGCCGGTACTGCCATACATACGCGTTCTCTTTAAGTATAGCGCCAGCCGATCTGTACATGTTGAGCGGTGAGCCCGACGTGCCGCTGGTGTACGCCTTCTTCAATAATCTTGCGGGTTTTGTAAGAATCTCCGCCTCGTTCTCCCTGATGGCTGATTTTGTGATCACCGGGAGTTGCGGGTACACTTCGCTGAACGGTCCGTCCAGGTTGATACCCTTGTACAAATTTTTGTAAAACTGGGATCTTTCCGCAGCGAAACGGATCATTTTGAGCGCCTCCTTCTCTTCGATTTTGCGAAGTTCTGCGGGATCAAGGTTTTCGAGGGCCGTCAATTTTGCCATCTGCCGGTACAACAGGAAATTGTGCCTGGAGTAATAGGCGATGCTGTCTTTAATCTGGTTAACCATTCAATTACCGGTTAGTATCTGCTGATACAGTTCTTTCAATGATTGAAAGACGGATTCGGGAGTATAATTTTTTGCGATGCTTAGGGAATTGCTTCCGTATTGTTTCAGGAGTTCCTTGTTGCTCATTGCTTCGGCGATGATGGTACCAAGTGCAGACTTGTCGCCGGGCTCGAAGAGCCAACCGTTGAATCCCGGTTTCACAATCTCAGGAATACCACCAATGAAGGTGGATATCACCGGCTTTCCGTACGACATCGCCTCAAGAATCGAGATAGGTAAAGCTTCGAAATAAGAAGGCAGAATATATACGTCGCACTTATTGAGCAGTTCGGCTTTCTTTTCGCCGTTTACCCATCCTGCGAAATTCACATCGCCGTTGAAATTGTTTTCGGAAATTTCTTTTTCGAGACGTTCAACTTCCCCGATCCCGCCAAACGTTACTTTCACTTTGTGTTTAAACTGATCGCGGTTTGAAGCGAGTACCTGCAACAGATCGAACACGCCTTTTTTCTGGTTGATGTGACCCAGGAAAAGAAGATTGAGCGTGCCGTTTTGCACATGGGTTGTTATTGAAGGCTTCTCGATAACGTTATTAATGATAACAAGCCGCTTGAGTGTAAATGTGGACGAATAATATTTCTTCCACATTTCAGAAAGGCAAATAACCGCATCGGAGGTTTGAAGAGCCCATCGTATCACGGGCTTCATCAGCCTGCTTCTTTTATAAAAGTTGTGGAATCCTCCTCCATGAATATGAAGTATGATTTTCTTTCCAAATATTTTTCCAATCAACACCAGGAGCGATTTGCGCATAAAGCTTCCGCGCGACGCATGGTGAATATGCAGGATTTTTACCTGCCTGTCGGTAATGCAAATCCAAATCAGTTTGAATATGGCAGATACATATACCGCAAATTGTTTTGGAAACGATTTGGTAACGTAGGTAGGAATAAATTTAAACGGCGTGATGTTTTTCGAGTACACATCAAGCACCGCTCCTATTCCACCGCGATGGTTCCTGTGGTCGGGCCCAATGTAAAGGACACTGTTCATGCGATCCCGCGCGTTTTTGGCAGCATCAATACATCGCCAAGATAAACGTCGAATACATTATCCCATTCGAACCGGTTAAATTCCAGTGCGATGTCTTCTTTTTTATAGAGATGACGGCTTTCTAAAATCTTGCCCACTGCTTCTTCCATTCCTTCGGCGCTGTCCTGTATAAGTACTCCACTCGGCACGCGCGCAGCCTCAAGGATCTGAATATTATCAAGTGTGGCTGTGCCGATTACAGGTATGCCATTTACCAGGTATTCATACGTTTTTGTATTCGGTTGCAGGTGATAAAACTGCGTGAGCGGCGTAAATGAAATTCCACAATGCGAATGATTGAAGAAATAAGATAGCCTCGTTTGTGGTATGTATCCCAATGTATGAACGAGGCTTTGCAGACCATGTTCTTCGATGTAGGCGTTGATTTCGCTTAGCTCATTCCCGGAGGAAGCGCCGATGATCACAAAACGGGCTTTTGTTTCCGGGTGTTTTTTCATGTACTGGTGAAAACCCCGGACACATTCAATCACCCTGCGTTTTCTCAGCGTGCCTACATAAAGAAATATGAAATCGCCGCTTTCAAATATTTTCCTGTATTGATCGTTTTCCGCAACTCCGTTCTGCTGGTTACCGAAATATGCTCCTCCAAGGGGCAACAGCTTATACTCGCGAATGCCTATCCTTTTAGCGGCCGCATCGGTAATCGTGGACGTGTTCCGGTAAACACGCGAAGCGATTTTTATCAGAAAATCGAAAAACCTTCTTTTGTATTGTTTCTTATGTATCGACACAGTGCGGATGTCAATATGAATTTTCTCTCTTTTAATAAAAAGCGAAAGCAATGATATAAGGGGAAACACATGGATCATAATCCGGTCGAAGTTGTGTTCCTTTTCAGCGTCAACTATTGCTTTCATGAAATTGAAATGCTTCTTCACCTTGTTCTTAATCCGCGGCACGTAGGTAACATCGGGATTGTTGCCCTCTATCCTT
>JAEUVS010000156.1 GCA_016786745.1 Chitinophagaceae bacterium
ATATTATTTTGATATCAAATTAATATTTATTTCCGAATACACGAAATTTTTTCTTAAAAACCCGTTGAAGCATTATTCCGACCCTTTATCCTGCAGGAATTTTTTACCAGCCTTCCATTGCCTGTACTTTCCGGGCACGCAGTGGCCGCATGGGCGGTAACCTGCGTCAATAGCCTGCTGTTCGCTTTCGAAAAATATCCTGTTTTTTGCCTTCATTCTTTTACCCGAAGAGCATGAAAGCGTTCCGTAGATTTTTCCCGGCTTATACCCGGCAAACCTGATAGTGCGCCCTTTCATAACCCATCATGAAAAATGATGCCTAACGTGTGGCGGGTGCCTCTATGAAGCGGACTCACTCCGTGCTTCATATTAACGCGGTAATATCCTTTGCTTCCCTTTACCGGGCGAAATTTAGTAGTGAAAAGCAGCATGTCGCCCCTTTTTGGCCGCAGCACATTAGCCTTCGACTGGGCTCGTGGTATTTGTTCTGTCAATACGAATTCTCCACCGTAATAATCTTTATCCGGTTCATTGAGGAAAAGTACCAGCTGCATAGGGAAATAGATATCTCCATATAAATCCTGGTGCAGCGTATTGAAACCTCCTTTACCGTATTTGAGAATGAGAACAGTCGGTTTCGTTTGACCATGCGCGTGACACTGTTTCCTTAATGCTTCATGCGTTGAAGGAAACCTTGTGTCGATATTCAACTCTTCCATCCATTTATTCGCAACGGGAGCTATAAACGGATAAACCGTTTGCCGGATAGATTGAACCAGGTCGGGGAGAGGGTATTGAAAATACTTATACTCTCCGAGGCCAAACCTGTACCGCTCCATCGTGATTGTTTTGCGGTATGCATCTTCGGCGTTATATAACACGATCAACTCTTCACATTCGTTTTTACCAAGTACATTTTCTAAAATAGCGTATCCATTATCGTGCAACGCGGTCGCTGCTACGTTCCAGTTTTTCTCACTGATGCGTTCGGTGATTGATTTCATTTTATTCTTTTTAAAGCAAAATTATGATCAACCACGCCGACTCGAAACCCGCTTCTTGCGGTATTGGAGATAGAGTTCTACTTGTCTTTGTCGCTACTACACCTCCAGTCAATATATTTAGTACCCCCAACAAAAGAGCCGATTGAATAACTGGTCAGTTTTCCACCGGCGTCAAAAACGTGATCGCTATAATCTTCTTCGTGAGGCAATGGCTGCACATATTCGATGCTGATCAAAATGTTTTTCGGCCAAAAATCGTCTACCCAACCGAGATATTCCAGCAGCGCCATTGAAGGATCAACCACAACCAAATAATTAAACTGAGGGATGTACAATTGCCGCCTACCTGCCGCTGCCACCCCGTAGGTATAGATCGCATCTTCAGCAATTGTAACCCCGCCGTCAGCGCTCTTCACACGACGCACAATATTTCCATCCGCATCGTATGTGAAAGTTTCAACATCATTAAATGTTTTCCAAATAGAATTGATGTTCGTAAGCCTTCCACCTGAGTATTCGAATGTGCGGTCGGCGAAAGAAGATGTATCGCCCTGTAACCTTTCCAATCTTTGCAACCGGCCCGAAGGGTGAAAAATAGCTTTTAAAACAGCTGCGCCGCGTGCACTATCGGTGATAGTCACCGTGCGATCAGCGATATTATAATCGAGCGTAAACGAGTGCCAGTAAACGTCAGTGCTAACGGCCGAAAATGTATAAAATCCAATCTTTTTCACGCGTCCATCAGAATAATATGTCTTTTGCATCTGCACCTCTATGCCACCACCTTCCACATCTTGATAAATACGCTGGGCATCGCAATCGGGCACGAGAAATTTTCCGTGGTGTTTATCTTTCCAGTGTTTCCAGTCGAACTTCGAGCATGATGATAACAGGATGAGTGCAAACGCGGCACTCATTAGCGCGTAGGTAAGTTGCTTCATAAAATGTTGTTTAATGAAGGATAATAAGAAAACGGATTTTCGAATGTAGCCCTAAAACCAGCCGCCAAAAACAGTGTTTTTACGGGTGCCAAGCAGGTGAAAATGAAGTGATATTCACCAGGTGTTTCTACGAAGCGAATGCTTGTTTTTGCGTTGTTGCGATCGTTCCAATCCCTCATAACCCGTATCTTCATCGCAATCTTTACGGTCCATGAAAAAAGTTGTAATCTCCATATTTATTCTAGCAGTTATTGCCGTCACCACGAACGCGCAAACACGCAGCCTGTTCAATGGAAAAGACCTTACGGGCTGGCACGTGGACGTACCTGAAATGGACACCAACAGCGCAGCGAGAAATCCATTTATTGTAAGAAATGGTCTTCTCGTAAGCCTGGGCACCCCGAACGGACATCTCATCACCGACTCCGTTTTTGAAAATTATCGCCTGCATGCAGAATACCGTTTCGCCGGCACACCCGGAAATTGCGGCGTACTCCTCCACGCATCAACACCCCGCGCGCTCTATAAAATGTTTCCAAAATCCATCGAAGCGCAAATGATGCATGAAAACGCGGGCGACTTCTGGTGCATCGTTGAAGATATCACCGTGCCCGGCATGGAAAAACGCCGCGGACCGAAAGCAGAATGGGGAATTACAGAAGGAAAACAACGGCGCATTCTTAACCTCACCGACGGCAGTGAAAAACCCGTTGGAGAATGGAATACCATGGTGATGGAATGTTTCAAAGATTCAATCAAAATCTGGGTGAATGGAACATTCGTAAACTTAGGATACAACTGCACTGCCAGCAAAGGTCAAATAGCAGTGCAGGCCGAAGGCTCGGAAGTAGAATTTCGTAAGCTCGAACTCACCCCCATCACGCAGCTGAGCAAGTAACCCGTTACTTAAACGCCAACGCAGCGCTCGAAGGACCGGTCAATTGCAAAATCGACGTCGACTTAAACCCTATTGATTTCGCCCATCGTGTAAAGTCGGCAAATGTGTAATCAAACCCGGTTGCGGTTTCAATAAGCATATTCAAACTCATCATCAAACCAAATGCATTTTGTTTTCTTTCGTCATCAATAATCGCTTCAACAGCAATGAAAGCGCCGCCAGGAGTTAATGCCGCGTATGCTTTCTTCATCAACATTAACTTCTTTTCTTCATCCCAATCATGAAGAATATTTCCCATCGTAATCACATCAGCTTTAGGAAAATCATCAGTGAAAAAATCAATGTTTCGGGTTTTCACCCGGTCGGACAATTGATATTGTTTAATAGTATCGCGGGCAATTGGCTCAACGGGCGGAAGATCAACAGTGGTGCAGGTCATGTGTGGTTGATGCTTCGCAACCATAATCGACAGAAGGCCTGCTGAACCCCCGATATCAACCAGCGTTTTATATTTTGAAAAGTCAACTTTCTGGGCCAATGCAATAAAATTTCCCATCTGGATCCCGGTCATTGCATTGATAAATTCTCTTAGTTTATCCTGATCCTGGTAAATTAACCCGAAGAAATCTTCTCCCCGCTTTGCCTCGTTTTGTGCCTCCCCGGTAAGCAATCCCTCTTCAAGATTACCCCAGAAAGTATACAGGCGATTGTTCAGCATCTCCAGCATTCCTCCGCAATACGAAGGCTTATTCTTATCCAAAAATGTATCCGTATCCGGTGTGTTGGAATAGATGGCTGTTTCCATCAACCCTTCGCGATTTAAAAGTTTGAAAGCAGTTAACGCGTCCAGGAAATCATAGACGTGCCGGTCTGTGCATTTCAGGCTTAACGCATTCCTGATGTCTTTAGCCGACATCTTTTTGTTTTGCGCCAGTTTGGTAAACAATCCCAACTTTAATGCAGCTAAAAGAATTTTGGAGGCCCAGAAGCCTGTACCAAGATTCATGATATTCGCAAGCGTAGGCTGGTTAGCATTTTCCATTTTTTGTGTTTTTAGAGCTCCTTAATAAAAATGTTTCTGAACTGTACGAGACTTGGTGGTGAAACCCATTCGCCATTTTCTTTTGCTCCATGGTGTTGTAGTCCGATAGGCCCACTTGCGGCTATGCCGGGCATGTGCGCATTTTCTATCACGGTAATTCCATTCAATTCAACCGTTAACCTCTCTCCTTTAAAAGTGATTTTAAATGTGTTCCATTCTCCAATATTTTTATCGGCATTCGTTTTAGGAGTTGCACCCCGTCGTACCGAGGGCGGCATGGTCGTATCCATCCTGTATCCATACACTTCGCCGCAACCGATTGGCCAGCACCAGATATTTGCCTGGCATTTTCCTTCACCACGTAAAAGAATTCCCGAGTCCGAGTCTGGCAGCACAATGTTTATTTCTTTCCCGTTCTCATCTTTCTTATGCAGGCCACTTGGTAAAATGATAGGTACGTGTTCATTTTTCCACGGCGTTGCCTTGATCCGGAAGTCTACATATAAAACAAAATTTTTGTACGATTTTTCTGACCATAAACTCTTGTCGCCACTCGATTCGCTTTCGGCATCGTAGTCGATCGCCGCGTTTATAACTTTCCAATGCCCGTTATCGCCTGCAGGAATTTTCCAGTTTGTTAAATCTTTCCCATTGAATAGAGACACAAAGCCCGGGGGAGTTTTTACGCTTGTATTCTCATCCTGCGCAATAAAATCCGTCCATTCTTTGCTTTCCCAATAAGCAGCGGCGCCATTTGGTGGTTCGAGAAAGGAACCTCCTACAAGATAAGTGCCTAATTCTGCTGCAAGTGGATCCAAAGGTTTGAAAGCCTGCTTAAGCACGTCGGTTTCAGGAGCGCCGGTCGGCCAGTATTTATCTCGCGCTGCGGTCGATTCAATCGCAAAAATAGTAATGTAGCTTCCGGCATTCTCCCCGGCAGTTGCTTTGTAGTAGAGCAGCTGCATGTCCGGCAGTAAATTACCAACAGCAGGATGAAGTTTTTCTGCAACAAATTTTTCAAAATCTTTCGAACGTTCCGGCTTTACTTTTATGTAGTGCACTCCAAGAATACCGATTGTACGCGGAGGCTGCAACTTATCCGCTCCTATCAACTGGTATTTTGTATAAATGCTATTGTTATCCAGGAAAGGAGCAAGTCGAGGATGAGTGAAGGGATTTCCTGCTGAAGCGGATTCGGTACCTGATTTATAAAACAAAAAATCTCCTTTACGATCTCCTCGATCAGCCTTAAATAAACTCCACGACGGGGCAATATGCTTACTGAATTGATCCTGGAACGCATCAGGCTTCATTTCTTTTTTCAACGGAACTTTTCCCAGGAAAATCACCTCTCCCATTTTTATTTGGGCAGGAGTTTGTTGAAAAGATGTCATCACAACCAGTAATGACAGCATAGTTCTGATTACTGTATTCATTGTTATAAGTGTTGTTGGCGGGAAAAAACGGAGTAATGTTACTTAAATGTAAGATATTCTATCAGCTGACCGGCGAATTTGGAAAAAAGAGCAAGTGGTCAGCCACTTGATAACACGAAAGAAAATTGATCTTCTGTCGGTGATCTTTGGGAATAGAAAAACAGGAAGGTTAGTGTAAAAGAAGAGGTTTAAAATAGTAATATTTTCATCATATATGCGTTATAGGGGCGGTTAAATCCAAAAACCTGATTATGAAAAACTTTGTACTCCTGTTTTCCCTCGCATTATTGTTTGTTTCGTGCCAAAAGGAGGGGGATTTAACCCTCCCCGACGAGAATAATAATAACAACAACAATAATAATAACGAAACCGACGACGACGACGATAATACTACTTCGACGTATTATTTCACAGCCAAAATTGATGGCAAAGACGTAGAGTATGTAAACGACAGCCCCTTTTTTGGTGCAGGCGTCAATACCAAAGAGAATTCTATGGGTTGGGAAGATTTTGACGTATATGAAGGCACGATAATCAGCGACAAATTTTCGCTCGATTCAAGTGTTATCTATGTTCACCTTCTTAAATATTTTAATCACGACCCAACTGTTGAGGAACGCTGGTCGATATTTACTATGGGTGATCACGACTGGGGCCTGTCGCAATCATCTTCGGCTACAATAAATGGAGCTTCTATCGATTATACTGACGACCATGGTAAATGGTGGACGTCCGAATTAGGCTCACAGAATGGAAGCACGTTTACTATTACCGAGCTGATCGAAAACGATGAACACCTTTATGGAATGATCTTCACGGCAAATTTCAGCTGCAAACTTTATGACGAAGAAGGCAACTTCATTGAGGTAAAAAACGCTACAATCAGGGGACCTATTTATGGAATGTAAGTCTTCCGGTTACCGACCCTGATGCTCACACAAGTTTATCCTGGTTAATCGCCGTGTCGGGATTCATGACGTAGGTGATGACAGATCCATCCTTCATCACCTCCACAATGCGATAACCACGGTATTCAGTACCCCAACTCCCACCGAAGTGCGAATCAAAAACAAAAGGAGTGTTGTTCCTCTTCTTTATTCCATCTTCATCGTGATCGTGACCATTGAACACCGCCCTCACTTTCCCATGCTTTTCCAGCAGTTCAAAAAACGGCGGGCAATCAACAGCATATTTTGTTAGCGCGCCAGGGTTAATATGAATGAAAATAAACAC
The DNA here is from genome assembly GCA_016786745.1 of Chitinophagaceae bacterium. Lineage (GTDB taxonomy): Bacteria > Bacteroidota > Bacteroidia > Chitinophagales > Chitinophagaceae > Flavitalea. Next base: position 6,555 of record JAEUVS010000156.1, read on the forward strand.
CTCCCTGTTTTTATGCTCCTTCAACTTTCCTGAAAGCCATTCAAGATCAGGGCAGAGGTATTCACCTTTTTCATTTGAGGTAGTAGCTAAAAGAAATGCACATCTTTTATAAGTAAAATCGAAGTTGACAGGCATGTTCCATACAGATTGCCATTCTTCAGCAGTCACATGGTCATGGTTACCCTGCGTAACATAATATTTGCACTCCAATCCATCGAGCGCTTTCTTCGCAGCAGGGTAATGCGCCTTATCATTGTGTACTATGTCGCCGTTAATCACTGAAAACTTAAACGGATGCCGGGCATGCTCTTTATTGATAGCGGCAACAACGTTACTGAAATGACTTTCATACTCTGTTTTCTCTTCACCAAAATGTCCATCCGACGCAACGGCGAAGCGAAACGCAACATTCGGTTTAACCGCTGAAAACCCGGAAATATTATTAGCCGTGGTAACTTGTCCATTAGCCAGCAGCACAGTAACCGAACCGGCAAGACGTAGAAATTCTTTTCTATTCATACGCCCGCTAAATTAAAGCGTAGCGCGACCCGATCAAATTAAATCATTGCTATGTTATTTTAGAGCAAATACCGCGTTCACTTCGAAGCGCAATTGTATATTTTTGAAGTCAACGCCTTTTTCACCATCGGCAACGCCGTCTTTATCTCTCGAAAGATATGCATAAGAATTACTTTGGGCAGCGCGGTATAAATCAGGAGCAAATGCGTCGCCTGGTTCGGTAATAGTAACGGCCGCGCCTAAATTTTCTCCTATTGCTTCTGCCATATACGTAGCCTTGTCTTTCGCTGCTTTGATTGCCTGTATTTTTAACTGCTTGCGGTATTCGGCGATTTTGCTGTGCGACAGTTTCGCGATCACGAAATTCTGTGTGGCGTCGTCATCCAGTTTGTCAACCAACTGATCCATTTTTGTGCTGCTGTTGAACTTAACCTGGTACGAAATAGAGGAGTATAATTCGTCTTTCGTTTTTCTTTTTCTCCACCACGGGTAGTTGTTGTAACCCTCGTATGAAGCGATTGAAACCGCTGAGTCTGGAAGTCCGATATTTTTGCAGTAACCTAAAAAGTCGGATTTAATTTTGTCGAGCGAAATCTTACCAGTGCCCTTCTTTTCGTATTCTTTCAGAGTAACGATTACATAAATTTCATCGGGGATGATGTTTGTTTCGGCGCTGCCTGTTACCTGGATTGTCTTTGGATAAGGGTTAATTTGTTGAGCAAATGCACCGATGGTGATTGAAAAAACGAGAAGCGTAATTATAAAACGTTTCATACCAAAAATTATTTAGGGGAATGATGAAGGCAGACGGTGAATTACATAACGGTCGTGGCAGTGCTTACCGCTAAATTTCCCGTATTAACATTTTTTTAGAAGCTGCTAGCGCCTGTACATGTAGAGGTACATAGAATAAACTCCCGCAAACATTCCTTCATTTTCGGACCAGATTTTTATTCCGAGAGTAATTTCTTCATCGGGCAACGTTGAGTAGAGATTTTTTGAAACCACAAACCCGGTTTCATCAAGGCCCTTGTTCGAAGATATTGTACTGTTGGCAATGACGCTGTTATTGGTGAGGTCGTACAATTCAACGGTACACCTGTTAATTTCAGTTGGATTGATATAGGGCCTTCCTACGAATACAATTGAATCGTAACCCGGGTAATAAAGTTTTGAGAAGAAGGGGTATGCTCCCACTATTATTGGCGTAGCGGATCCGGTGTTGGCAATCATCATATTCAACTGAATAACCACCTGCTTCGGCCCGCCTGGATCTACGCCTGGTTCCACGCCGGCGGAGCCATTACAGATCATTTCGGTTTGATCGATTTCTATAGAATCGAGGATATCGTTCTGGTTTTTATCTAATCCCGATTGGACTAGGACTCCGCCCGCCGGGCACTCCTCATTCGCAGGTACGTCAACCAGGTTGATTTTCGAACTGTAGTATACATTCCAGCCGGAGTATTCTTTTCGGCACGCGGTTAAAGAGAGAGCCACTAATATGGCAATCGGATAAAGTTTGAGCATCAGCGGCAAAAATAGTTTACAAAACCGGGGATTGCAAGTGTTGAGCGGATTGACTTTACGACCCGGACAAGATGTGCCCCCGTCGCCTGGCACAATTACTGATGCATTCACGATAAACTTGTGTTATGCCAGGAAGAGGAGACAAAAATACGCACGGCTCAGCAGGACGCGGAGCACGCAACCAAAGCAACGAGCCTTTTGTGGGCGACGGCCAGAATGAACCCGCATCCGATCACAACAAAAACAGGAACAGGACTGAAACATACCACCTGCGTGTGGATGAAGTTCCATATGTTGTGGAAACGTTTGCATTTATGTTCAACGATGAAAAACGGTTTAATGTTCGCGTAAACGGCGGACCTGAAAGTGTTTTCGCGTGGGACCCCGAAATGAACAGGCTGCGGCCGCTGGACGATGATGCAACCATACTTCCCGATGCGCTGGAAGAAACTATCAGCAAGCGAATTCTGTCTGGCCCCAAAAGACCTTAGCTTCTTTTGAATACCAGGAAATGTTGAATGGGAAATGTATCAACGCGCCGCTCAAGTTTAAGTCCCATAGAAGATAATTCGCGCGTGAGCTGCGCCACCGTCGTCTTGTGCAGGGGTTTAATGGCAACCGAGGGATCTTCGCCTTTATATTCCACGAGCACCAACCTGCCGCCCGGTTTCAGGCTTTGAACTATCGAGCGGATAATTTCACGGGGCCACGACAGTTCGTGGTATACGTCAACCATCAGTGCCATGTCAACACTGCTTGAAGGAAGATTTGTTGTTGTGGTATCACCCCGAATAACTTCAACATTTGAAATATTCCGTTCACTTTTCTTATCGTTCAGTTTAGTGATCAGCTCATCCTGTATCTCGACAGCGTAAACCTTTCCATCGGGAACCAACTGCGAAATCCGAAATGTATAATAGCCTGTTCCTGCGCCAACATCCGCTACAACGGTTGACGGCTCAAGCTGCATACTTTTAACAATCTCATCCGTATTCTCCTGTTGCGAACGTTGCGGCCGCTCGAGCCAATCCGAACCACTCGCGTCCATGATACGCGCAATTTCGCGACCGAAATAAAATTTACCGATGCCGTCGCGCGATGGCGATTTATAAACATAGGAAGTATCAGCGGGTTGCTGACCGCAGGCCATGCCATAACAAAAAATAACAACGAGTAGCGTCGTCAATTTCATATTGTAAATTTCATATTATAAATGTATGCATTTGGAAAGTACTGGCACTTACTTAATCTGTTCGTAGAGATAGACTGCGGCAAAGTATAACCCCACCATCACAGCCAGAACGAGAATAACCAGGAGAACTTTGGCCCAGATAAGTTTCCTGCTATTCCTCACCGCTCTTTGCTCGGCTTTAGCGCGCACATCCGCAGGCAGCAACTTCGTAGCAACGTTGAGTAGAAACGGAACAATAATGATGTCGTCGACGTAGCCTGCAAGCGGAATGATATCAGGAAGAATGTCGGCCGGACTGAGAAGGTACACAATGGAAAGCAGTGCCGTCAACTTTGAATACCATGGAGTGCGTGGATCTTTGAGCGCATAGTAAAAAGTAAACAAAGTTTTCATCGCGCAGATGCGATTTTGAGTTCAAGTAAACCAATTTATTTGTAAATTTGACTATTCACCAAAGAAAAGGAGGTATTCATGAAATATACAGTCAATTCATGGAAACATCCAGTTAGTTTCGCCTAACCAGATTTTTCATTAAGATACTGTGACGTTAAAAATCGTCAGAAGCCACAAGTTGAACTTGTGGCTTTTTATTACAACCATCACAATGCCTTCGATATAAACGGTAACTAAAAAATACTGATCTTTAAATATAACCAACTTATATGTTCAGTCTCCAGAATAAAATCGCTGTTGTAACCGGGGCAGGCAGCGGCATCGGAAAAGAAACTGCTTTGATCTTCGGCAAACAGGGCGCCGAAGTGTTTGTTATCGATTTGAATGAAGAAACAGCAAAAAACACTGCAAATGAAATTGTAAAGAATGGCGGCAGGGCTCACGCAAAAGCAGTCGACGTGAGCGACCACGAAAAAGTAAATAAATTATTCAGCGAAACAGGGCCCGTAGATATTCTTGTAAACAGTGCGGGAGTATCACACATTGGTAACATCGATAATGTTAGTGAAGAAGATTTCGAGAGGTTGTTCAGGATAAACGTAAAAGGAGTATTCAACTGCATGAAAGCTGCTATTCCCTCTATGAAAAAGAAAAAATCCGGCGCCATTGTCAACCTTGCTTCGACTGCGAGCCATATTGGGTTACCTGAGCGGTTTGCTTATACTATGACAAAAGGCGCGGTCCATGCGATGACACTGTCGGTAGCGCGTGACTATCTCAATGATGGCATCAGGTGCAACTCGGTTTCCCCGGGTAGAGTACATACTTCATTTGTTGACGGCTTTATTAAAAAATATTATCCGGGTAAGGAAGAAGAAATGTTTGAGAAGCTTTCACAATTTCAACCGATAGGAAGAATGGCACAGCCTTCTGAAATCGCCTCAATTATATTGTTTCTGTGTTCCGATGAAGCAAGCTTTGCCACCGGCACAGATTATCCCATCGACGGCGGAACGATTACGCTGAGAACATAAGATCGTGCATGATTAAACCGAATTTTTTTGTTTTTACAGGAGCGCCGGGTGCAGGTAAAACCACGCTATTGACAGCGTTAGAGCAACATGATATTGCTCACATTCATGAAACGGCACGCGAAGTGATCAGATCGAGAAAATTACAAAACCTTCCTCCACGACCCGATCCTGTTACCTTCGCGAAATTGCTGTTTGAAAAAGATGTCGAGAACTTTATATCCAATAGCTTTCGAAACGAAATCTTATTGTTCGATCGCAGCTTCCCCGATAGCGCAGCGATGCTCAGAGAGGCCGACGAAAATTCTTTCAAAGAAATAGAAGAACAAATAAACCTGCGCCGTTTCAACAATAAAGTTTTCATCGCTCCTCCCTATCGTGAAATTTATACAACCGATGAAGAACGTGATCAATCTTTTGAAGATGCTGTTACCGTTTACGATAAGTTGTATCGTTGGTACGAGTCGTGCGGTTATGAGTTGATTATATTACCGAGAGTATCGGTTGGAGAGCGGGTTAACTTTTTCCGCCGATCCCTCGCTTCGCTCGGGATGACTTAATGCTGTTTGTATTGTCTGCTATTTACCTCTTACAAAACGGCTGAGCGAAATCCAAGCCATTGTTGTCGGCAACTTTTACGAAGAATGAACCGGGTTTAAGCGTTGTAATATCCACACTCACTACATTCGATCCTTCCTTAAGACTAACGTGCTTCGATATAAGAAGGCTGCCGGCGAGGTTATAAATTTGAACATTTGCAATTGTATTTGCTGAAGCAGGAAGAGATACTGCGATGTTTGAAACTGCAGGGTTCGGATAAACTTTAGCCTGTATAGCAGCGTTGCCGTTGAGAGCAATAACGCTTGAAAAAGAAATAACTTCGTTCGCATTAACAGCCTTTATCCTGTAATAGTTTACACCGTTAGAAAAGTTGTTATCGGTGAAAGTGTAGTCGGCACGTGAATCGTTTGCTTTAACTATACCAATCGAATCAAATTTGTTCTGACCATAAGATCTTTCAATCACGAAATAACGTCCCGACTGATCGTCGTTCGAAGCTGTCCAGTTCAATACAGCAGAAGCATTTTTGATCTTACCATTGAACGATATAAACTTCAAAGGAAGAATTCCGGCAGAACCGGTAGTTACACTTACATCATCTATCAATGTGCCATAAGTACCTACCGTAACATAGTTTGAGAATTTCACGTTCACTTTTGTATCGGTGGTGTTCAACGGGAGTGTGAAAGAAAAAACTTCAATAGTATATGACCACGAAGTATTGGTGTATGTGCGGTTAACATTTATATATTGCGTTCCCGACTGTACACCTGTAATCCTTACGTTCACACCAACTGTTGCGGGCGTAGAACCACCCTGCCTGCGACTTGCCTTATAAGTTATATAGTAAGTTGATCCTGCGGTTACATTTACCTGCTGATTGAAACAACGTTCAACGTCAATTTCCGTAACACGGTTCGTAGTGCTTGTTCCTCCATAAACATTCTCAGGATTTATTTCGATCGTACAATCCGTGATCCATCCTGTGGTACCATTTTCAAAACCAGGATTTGTAATAAGATTCTGTGCGGAACCTTTTGTGATGAATAAACAAACAAATAACGCGAGAACCGCGAGATTTTTTGAGGCCTGTTTGTAAGAAGTCGTTCTCATCAGTATCGGATTGTACCAATACTATCCATAAAAAGAGCCAATCTCTTTTTTGATGTATTTCAACCAGTTACAGAGATTGGCTTATCACGTCGTTTCCCTTGTCGGGAATATTTCTCAGATATGGAAACCTTATGGATTGGCGCCCGCTACTTCGTTCGACTGCTGCTCGCTGAGAATGCTATTGTCTATTTTACGCTGCTCAAGTACCCTCACGTAGTACAAAGCAAGCCTGCAATTGTAATCTTCATAAGATTTTTGAGCCCAGCGGACAGCTTCATCAAGATTACCATTAATCTCACTGATGATGGCCATATTATAACAAGCTCTTCCTGCCACTTTTCGTTTACCGTTGTTCGTTTCCTGGAGCCATAATTTTCCTGCTTCGTCCCAATTGCCTGTTTGAGCTTTCCTTTTTGCGATACCGAAATTGTTGGTACCTCTTACATAGTAGTCCCTGCTAACACGCAACCAGTAAGGTAAAACACGCAGTGCATAACCTTCGCCTGTTCTGGCACCCACTTCTTTCACAGCTTCTTTTCGCCCGATTAGTGCATTCGCTGCGATAACAGGATTGATTCCTCTTGCTTTGAAGTTAAGATGACGCGCCACTGCGAATTCATCAAGAACGAATTTGCTTCTTAAATCATAAATTCTCCATCCTGTTTTTACAGTTGTAAGCATATTTGCTTCCTGTTCTATAGCGGGAACATTACCAAATGGAGTATTTACTTTCACTGGTTGTGCAGAATAACTGATTTTAGAATCTGTATCAAACATTTCGAGGGAGAACAATGCGTCGCTGTTATTTTCTGCACATAATTTTTCAACCTCATCCCATGTTAGTGGCGTCGGAAACATAGAAGGAACTTTGTTTCCAAATTGGGTTTGGTTGACAACATTTACACTCGTGAACCTCTCATTTCTTGAAAGTTCAGTTACCAACCCGTTGACCCCGGCTTTCGAACCTTCTTTATCGAGTTCCGCACCTTCGAAAGAAAGTATTTTATCAGCTGCATCAAAAACCCTATTCTCTTTTAGAGGCAAACTTCTGTTGATGATGCTGACATTTTTTACGTGAGCCGGTATTGTTACCGGTGCCGGATTCAATACACTTAACGACATTCGGTTGGTGGAACTGCAGGAGCAGATGACTGCTGAAAGAGCAACAAGCAGGTACAGGTTTTTCATAATAGTCGGATGATTGTAATATATAACGCTATTGCCCTTAATGTAGTATATGCAGCGGCAAATGCTTTATGGCCTGAGAGTCAAGCTAAAGGGACCTCTTTCATGCGTTTCGTTCGAGCGAGCTGCTCGTCAGTTTTTCTATCAGCCGCATCATTTTCTCGCGATCCCCGCGCAGGTTGACAATCTCTTCTTCGAGTAAAGCGATTTTTTCATCTTTTGTGCTAATGATCTGATCGTATAGCTGCTTCGAAAAATTCAGGAAATCATTTTTCATTTCTGCTTTGCCCTGGACGCTGCAATTGATTTCAGGTTCCGCATCTGAAAGAAGATCGGTTACTGGTATTTCGAGGAGTTCGGCAAGGCGCTGCAACCTGTCGGTTGTAATTTTTGTTTGATTGGTTTCGATGCGCGAATACGCATTCTGCGTGATGCCTAACTTTTCAGCAACATATTCCTGCGAATAGTTCCGGAACTCGCGGAATATTCTGAGTTTGTTTCCAGTCATTGAAGTTAATTTAGGGCCACAATAAATTTTCATTGATCTGGGCGAGGTTGGGGTACGATCTGTTTCAGGACGAATTACGTACGGAAAAATTCTTTTAGGAGATTGGTTGTAAGAAATAATGGTATAAATCCACTTCTACATAAATCACGCCGAATTCGCATACTTTATCAGCATTCACGATAGGTTAATCTTTCACTCCCAAATACATTTGTTTTACCACGATGTTGTGGTTATAAAAAACTGTTAGATTATGAAAGCTTTAGAAAACAATGCAATGGCAAACATTCAAGGCGGCGGTGGACACAAAAAAGGTGGTGGTATCTCTATCGGTCTCGTGCTTGTTCTCGGTGTTAATTTAGGTTGTGGATGCGGGTTACTGGGCATCCTCTAAAGTGAATCAGAACACAGGATGATAGTCCACGAATAATTTATCATCCTGTGTTTTAAATTATCCTCTTATTTCTCACCTATTGTAATGTTGAAATGGATCAACTTCTTTTTGAAGAATCAAAGTCTCAACGCAGAATCGAATACATAAATATTTACGACATAAAAGGCGTGTGGATATTCGGCGCTATCTGTGTGGTCTATCTATTCGCCGCTTACTATTTACAATCAATCATTTTAACCGAGCAGACTTACTATAATTCGCTTAGCGGACAGGTAGCAGAAGAAGAAATTGCGGAAATGTATAAAATAAAAGAGCGCATGGGTATACTCTCCTACCTCCTCGTGCCGGTAACTACGTTCCTTAAAATTTTTCTTCCTGCTGCCTGTTTATATGCCGCTGCTATTTTATTCTCTTATACACTCAGTTTCAGGAATGCGTTCAAAGTGGCGCTGGTGGCGGAATCCGCATTTGTATTGGCCACACTGCTGCGGTTGCTGCTGCTTGCGTTTTTTGTTGACATCAACACGTTCGGTGAAATAAAACAATTTGCGCCGTTGTCGTTGTATAGCATACTCAATGCTTCTTCCATTCCATCATACCTGGTGTATCCATTACAGGTAATAAATGTTTTTGAAATTATTTATTGTGTTCTCCTTGCAATCGGGTTGTCGGGTTTGCTGAGAAAGAAATTCAAACCGATGCTGGTACTTGCTTTATCGGGTTACGGCGCCGGTTTGTTTTGCTGGACAATTCTTATTGCGTTCCTGGGTGTTACATCTTCATAAACCCATCATGAAACCAATTGAAAGATTACATAAACAATTTGTTCTTCAGCACGATCAATCCGATTGTGGAGTGGCCTGTGTCCGGAATATATTATTATACTACGGCGCGGAAATCTCACTTGAAAAACTGCGGGAATGGAGCGGAACCACGTCAGAAGGAACAAGTTTGCTGGGATTGCAGGAAGCCGGGACGCAGGCAGGCTTTATAGCTCAAGGCGCGCAGGCAGAAAATATTTACAATCTGAAAGAAGTGCAGGATCCGTGTATTCTGCACGTCGTGAAAGATGAAAGTGTGCTTCACTACGTGGTGTATTATCCTGATAATAGCAGCGACAGGTTCCTGGTCGGCGATCCGGCCACAGGAATATCTCATTTTTCAGCTGACGAACTCAATAGGATATGGATATCAAAAGCAGCATTGCTTCTGCAGCCTACAGACAAATTACAAAGATGGCAGCGGCAGCAGGAGAAAAAAAGAAAATGGTTTCTTCAAACAATTAAAGAAGACGCACATCTACTTTACATAGCGGTGGCGCTTGGACTCGTAGCCGCAGCGTTAAATTTATCAACCGCTATCTTTTCGCAGAAACTAATTGATGACATTTTACCCAACTCCGACAGGCAAAGACTTTTTGCGGGACTCGGATTACTGGCCATACTTCTCGTAATAAAAAGTTTGTTTACTTATGTACGTCAGCTGATGCTTATTAGGCAAAGCTTTCAATTCAATACAAGGATTACGGGAGGATTCTATAAATCTGTTCTATACCTCACGAAGTCATTTTTTGATAACCGTAAAACAGGTGATCTCATCGCGCGACTAAACGATACCATCCGCATTCAGCAGGCCATAAGCTATGTATTTGGTGAGATGGCCATCCAGGCGATGATTTTTATCGTTTCGCTTGTATTTATTTTTATCTATTCATGGACGATTGGATTGTTTTGCCTGCTTATCTTTCCCGTTGTTGCCATGGTCGTGAAATATTTTCACAATGACATAGCCCTTCAGCAGCAGAGAGTGATGGTGGCGCACGCTCACAATGAAAGTAACTACATAGAAAGCATTAAAGGAATAAGTACAATAAAGGTGATGAACAGGGAGAACATGTTCATCAACGTTGCAAGAAATATTTTTGGCCTCTACCAGGGATCCATTTTCCGCCTTGGAAAAATTAAGAACAATTTTACCATCGCTCTTGAAATTACTGTTGCTGTACTGATGCTAACAGTAATTACCTGGTGCTCTGTGGCCGTGCTCAATAAAAACCTGAATCCCGGTGAAATGATCGCCATCCTTCAAATGGCTACGCTACTTATGCAAACTTCGGTACTCGTTGCGCTTACAAATGTCCAGATACAGGAAGCGCGCGTTGCTGCCGACCGGATGTATGAATTTACCTCTGCCGAACCGGAATATAACCCGGATAAAATACCTGCAAGCGCCGTTGTTTCAATTCAGGACATTGATCGTCTTAGAGTGGAACACCTGGGCTTCAGGTTTCCAGGTAAAAAACAGCTATTGAGAGATATCTCATTTGAAGTTGGCAGGGGTGAAATAATAGCGCTGACGGGTGAAAGCGGGCAGGGTAAAAGCACGATACTGCAAATACTTCAGAAATTCTACTTACCTGAAAATGGAATCATTACAGTTGATGGCCATGATTTCTCGGAAATTGCCCAGGTGTTTTGGAGAAATGTTATCGGTGTGGTACCACAGGATATTACCGCTTTCAGCGGCTCGCTTGCGGCGAACATCTGTCTCACCACAGATACAATAAACCAGGAACAGGTTGAACAATTTTGCGCCGCTTATGGTTTTGATAAATATTTCAGGCAGTTTCCCCAGGGCTATGAAACGATGCTCGGTGAAGGCGGCGTATCGTTGTCGGGTGGCCAAAAACAATTACTCGCACTTGCGCGTTGCCTCTATAGTTCGCCATCATTGTTATTGCTCGACGAGCCAACATCCGCAATGGATGCGAACACTGAACGGTTTGTAATCGACCTACTGCAAAAAGTGAAAAACAGCGCAGCTATTCTGATTATCTCACATAAAGATTCTCTCACACAAGTGGCTGATAGAATATATTCTATCCGTAGTGGAATAACTTCAGGTATCGTTAACCGCGTTGAGCGTGAAACAGCGGTCGTTTAATTTCATAACACAATCTTCACAAAAAAAATTTTTTGCAGGGACTGTAATGTCCTTACTTTTGCCTAACAGCGTTAGGTAAAGTATGTCGCCAGTAAAGCATAGCATAAGGGAGAAAGGAGATATCAGGGCTCGGATTCTTGCTACTGCGTGGCAGATGGTGAAAGAAGAAGGCTGGCCGTCGCTTTCGATTAGAAGAATTGCCGAAGCAGTTGATTACAGTGTGCCCGTTATCTATGACCACTTTGAAAACAAAGAAGCTATTGTCTTAGAGTTCGCGCGACAGGGATTTCAGTTGCTGTCGAAGAACATTCAGAAAGCCATGGAGAAAGCTACCGAGCCCGCCGAACAGATAAGAGCGATTGCCGACGCCTATTGGAAATTTGCCTCGAAACACAAAGAATATTACCAGCTTATGTTCAGTATGGGTATGCCGGGATGTGAACTTGAAAAGTGTTTTCCTGAACGCGCTGATTTCAGAGTCATGGTGATGAAACCCATCACGGCGCTGATCGAAAAAGGTGAGCATCCGAACGATAACCCGTTCCTGAAATATTTTACCTTTTGGTCTACTCTGCATGGACTAATCTCGATCAGAAGCCTCAATGGGGTTGTCTCTGAAGAAGTAAATAAGATGGTAATGGACGATGCTGTCAACGGTTTTATAAAAAACCTGGGTTAGCCCCCACTCCAAGGGATATGCAACGACATATCCACCCAACCGATTGAATACTGCCCTATAAAGAATGGCTGCACCGCCGTTGCAGCCAAACAGATGATCCATGTCCTGACATTTTCTTTTAAAAACACAAAATGCTTATGTCATTCTTAGCAATTAAAAATCAGGTTTCTCATCAACTATATAATTTGAGAATACTGTTCGTAGCAATTGTCAGCGCTACAGTCCTGTATAGCTGCTCCGAGTCGTCCGGTAATGAGCCATCGTACCAGCCACAAATGCAATCGCTGCCTGTGGTGGCCATCAATGCGCTTCCTGCCACAACGTACCAGGAGTTTACCGCTTCAATCGAAGGAACGAAGGATATAGAAATACGTCCGCAGGTAAACGGGTACATCGAAAAAATATTTGTGGATGAAGGCGCCCATGTAAAGAAAGGGCAGAATTTATTCCAGATAAACGATCGTCCTTATCTCGAAGCATACAACAACGCAAAGGCAACGTTAACCGCTGCGAAAGCAAACCTGTCTACAGCTGAAATAAATGTTTCGAAACTTAAACCGCTTGTTGAAAGCAATATCATTTCTGATGTTCAATACAAAACAGCGCAGTCGGCGTATGATGCGGCAAAGGCAAATGTGGCGCAGGCTGAAGCGATGGTGGAAAACGCGCACATCAATCTCGGCTACGCCCTGATCAAAGCGCCTGCTGATGGATATATCGGAAGAATTGTTTTTAAAACAGGAAGCCTCGTCGGAACATCAACAGCCGAACCGCTGACCGTTCTTTCCGACATCAACAGGGTGTATGCATACTTTTCGTTTAGTGAAAATGATTTCATCCGGTTCAAGGATCAGTTTCCCGGAAAATCTGTCGAAGAAAAAATAAAGCAACTTCCTGAAGTGGAACTGATGCTTTCTGATAACAGTATCTATCCGAAAAAGGGTAAAGTGGAAATGGTGGCAGGTCAATTCGATAATACTACAGGATCAATCAGCCTCAGGGCAATATTTCCAAACGCAGATGGATTGATACGTTCAGGAAATACTGGTAAGATCCGCATTCCCCGTTCGAGCACAAAAGATTTGATCGTGCCGCAGGAAGCGACATTTGAACTCCAGGATAAGGTGTTTGTATTTACTCTTGCCGACAGCAACAAAGTGAGCAGCACTCCTATTCATGTATCAGGAACAAGTGGCAACTACTACCTGGTTGATAAAGGCATCGCGGAAGGACAAAAAATTGTGTACTCTGGTCTCGACCGCTTACAGGACGGAGCAATCATTCAACCTCAACCAATCACTATGGACAGCCTTCTTAAAGTTAATCCACTTTAAAGGCAGGAATGGCAACTCATCAGCCGATCATCGTATCAATAATCTATTTCTATGTTTAAAAGATTTATTGAACGGCCGGTCCTATCTACGGTCGTTTCTATCATACTCACTTTACTGGGATTGTTATCGCTGTTCACGCTACCGATAACATTATTTCCGGATATCGCGCCGCCGACTGTGCAGGTTACTGCTACCTATCCCGGTGCAAATGCCGAGGTAGTTGCAAGAGCCGTTGCGACACCACTCGAAGAAGCCATCAACGGAGTGGAAGACATGACATACATGACTTCCACTTCGAGCAACGATGGCACAATGACGATCAACGTTTATTTCAAAGTGGGCACGAACCCCGATTTGGCAGCTGTGAATGTGCAGAGCCGCGTATCACGCGCGGTAAGCCAGGTACCGCAGGAAGTTGTGCTCGCGGGAATCTCAACGCAGAAACAACAGAACAGTATGATCATGGTGCCGCTTATTTACAGCGACAGCGCCGCATACGACGAAACTTTTCTGCAGAATTATGTCAAAATAAATATCGTTCCGGAACTGCAGCGTATTCCGGGTGTAGGTCAGGCAATGGTGTTTGGAGCTAAAGATTACTCAATGAGAATCTGGTTAAAACCAGACAGGCTCACAGCAAATAACCTATCTACTCAAAACGTGCTGGATGCCATACATGAACAGAATGTGGAAGCAGCGCCTGGACGGTTCGGGCAAAGCAGCACCGCCGCGTTTGAATACATTTTGAAATACAAGGGTAAACTGTCGAAGAACCAGGATTACGAAAACATCATTTTAAAATCGGCTTCCGATGGATCGGTTGTACGATTGAAAGATGTTGCCAGGGTTGAGTTTGGCGCGTTCGCCTACAGCGCAAATACCACTGTAAGCGGTAGGCCCGGAATCGGTATTGCAATATTTCAGACAGCAGGTTCGAATGCAAATGATATCCTTACAGCGGCCGACGCGGCGTTGCAACGTGCTTCTAAAAATTTTCCAAAGGGTGTCGAATATTTCAATATGTACAGCGCGAAAGAATTTCTCGATGAATCAATCGCGCAGGTACTTGAAACACTTGTCATAGCTTTTATACTCGTGTTCATTGTCGTGTTCATCTTTTTGCAGGACTTCCGTTCAACGCTGATTCCGGCAATCGCGGTGCCTGTTGCCATAGTGGGTACATTCTTCTTCATGCAATTGTTTGGATTTACCATCAACCTGCTTACGTTGTTCGCGCTCGTGCTGGCGATTGGTATCGTAGTGGACGATGCTATAGTTGTAGTGGAAGCGGTGCACTCGAAGATGGAGCGAACGAAACTCGCTGCCCGCGAGGCGACGATACAATCAATGAATGAAATATCCGGTGTAATTATTTCAATCACACTGGTGATGGCGGCGGTGTTTGTGCCGGTAGGATTTATGCAGGGGCCCGCAGGCGTGTTCTATAAGCAATTCGCGTTCACACTGGTTACTGCGATTCTCATTTCAGCGATAAACGCTTTAACGCTAAGCCCCGCCTTGTGTGCGCTATTCTTAAAAAATGAACATGCAGGTAAAGGTGAAAAGAGGCGCAGCTTCGGGCAAAGGTTTTTCGCAGGATTCAACGCAGGGTTCAAAGCAACAACCGATAAATACACAAGAGGAATTAATTATCTCATACATCATAAATGGATTTCTGTTACGGCGCTCTTGCTGATAACATTGGTCACTGTTTGGCTGGTAAGAAAATCACCGACAGGATTTATTCCTACTGAGGACCAGGGATTCATTGTGTACTCTGTGAATCTTCCGCCGGGTGCGTCGTTAGACAGAACACAGAAAGTGATGAACAAGGTCGACAGCCTGCTGAGCCAGGTGCCTGCTATCGACAGGAAAGGAGCCGTAACAGGATTGAATTTCGTGGCGAATGCGAACAGTTCGAACTACGCAGTAGGATTTATCAGGATGAAGGCGCCGGGAGAAAGAGGCCCGGTTGATAATGTTGAAGGAGTGATGGGAATTATCAACCAGAAACTGAGCGTAATCAAGGAAGCAAGCATTTTTCTTTTCCAGTTCCCGACAGTGCAGGGATTTGGTAACACTAGCGGGTTTGAATTCATTTTGCAGGACAGAACCGGCGGATCGCTCGAAAAACTTTCAGGTACAGCCTATGGGTTGATCGGGCAGTTGATGCAGCAAAAAGAAATTGCATATGCGTTTACAACGTTCAATACTTCTAACCCTCAATACATGCTCGACATTAATGAGGAGAAAGCAAAACAGTTAGGTGTTTCTATAAACGATCTTCTTCAGACGTTGCAGGTGTATTATGGCAGCAGCTTCGCGTCGGACTTTAACCGTTTCGGAAAATTTTATCGCGTGATTGTGCAGGCTGATGTGAATTACAGAACGGACGCAAGTTCGCTCAACAACATTCATGTAAAAAACGATGCAGGAGAGATGGTTCCGGTTAACGGTCTTGTACAATTGCGCAGGGTGTATGGTCCGGAAACGGTAACAAGGAACAACCTGTTCAACGCAGTTACCATTAACGGAGTAACAAAACCTGGTTACAGTACAGGTGATGCGATCAACGCGATTAAAAAAGTTGCGGAACAAACACTGCCAAGAGGGTATTCTTACGAATGGACGGGAATGTCGAGGGAAGAAATAGGCGCTGGTTCACAACAAACACTGATCTTCCTGCTCAGTATTATTTTCGTGTACTTTTTACTTGCAGCACAATATGAAGGATATGTTCTTCCTCTTGCTGTAATTCTATCAGTACCAACCGGCATACTTGGAGTATTCGCTTTCATTAACTTTTCGGGTATAGACAATAATATATACGTACAGGTTGGACTTATCATGCTCGTAGGCCTGCTCGCAAAGAACGCAATATTGATCGTTCAGTATGCGGTCGCGCGACGGAGGGCGGGTATGGATCTCATCAATGCGGCGTTGGAGGCATCGAGGCTCAGGTTACGCCCGATCCTCATGACTTCCTTCGCCTTCATTGTGGGGCTGCTACCTCTCACATGGGTTGAAGGCGGATCAGCGCTTGGTAACCGTTCTATCGGCACAAGTGCGATTGGTGGAATGCTCACCGGTGTAGTGCTCGGAATATTCATCATACCGGTGTTGTTTGTGATATTCCAGTACCTGCAGGAAAAAGTTTCAGGATCGCCGATACACCGGTCCGCAGAACATCTTGATGAATAAAGCGTAAAAAAAATAATTATGTTCAGACTCATATTAATAGTTATAGCCCTGGCGACGATGATGATTTTTACATCATCCTGCCGCGTGGGAAAACCATACGAAAGGCCCGAAGTACCGGCGCCTGAAAAGTTCAGAGGCGAAGTCACAGCAGACACGCTAAGCGTTGCGGATAAACAATGGAAAGAATTGTTTTCGGATACGAAGGTTAGTTCGCTGATCGATTCAGGAATTAAAAACAATTATGACCTGCTTATTGCAGTTAACAGGCTTGACATTGCGCGCAAAAGGATGAGACAGGCGAAACTGCTTCAGCTGCCGGAGTTGAATTTCCAGGTATCGGGTCAGTATAGCCGTCCATCGGATAACAGTTTAAACGGTATCAGTATAAAAAGCTTTCTTAAGTCTACGCACGTAGAAAATTACCAGGCAATAGCATCGCTTTCATGGGAGGCGGATATATGGGGCAAAATAAGGAGTCAGAAAGAAGCAACGCTCGCTGAGTACATGCAGAGTTATGAAGCGGTGAAAGCAGTGCAGACGCAGGTTGTAGCGGATATAGCGCATGGATATTTTAACCTGCTGATGCTCGACAGGCAACTGGAGATTTCAAAAAATAACCTGCAGTTAAGTGACAGCTTTCTCCTGGCGACGAAAAAAATGAAAGATGCAGGGATTGTGAATCTTCTTGCTGTACAACAGGCTGAATCGCAGAAGCAGTCTACTTCAATACTGATACCGCAATTGCAGGAGAATATCGGTTTGCAGGAGAATGCTCTCCAGATTCTTACAGGTGAATTGCCTGACAGCGTGGAAAGACTGAGTGCGTTGGACAAAATTCTGGCTGTTGAAAATATTTCAGCTGGTGTACCGGCATCATTGTTAAGCAGGCGACCTGATGTGCGCGCCGCCGAATTGGCCGTGGTAGCTGCTAATGCGCGTGTTGGTGTCGCAAAGGGAAATATGTATCCTGCGTTGAACATTACGGCAGGTGCCGGATTGGAGTCGTTCAAATCGAGCAACTGGTTTAATATTCCCGGATCATTGTTTGGAATTGCTGCGGGTACTATTACGCAGCCGGTTTTCAGAAGAAGGCAGTTAAAGACAGATTATGAAGTGGCCAAGCTCGAAAGAGAGCAGGCTGTTCTTCAGTTCAGGCAGCAGGTGTTGGTGGCCGTTGGTGAGGTATCGGATGCGCTTGTGCAGATTGAGAAGTTAAAGGAGCAGGAGACGATTGCGCGTGCACAGGTTGATACGTTGAAGCTTGCGGTGATTAATTCGCGCCGTTTGTTTAGTAGCGATCTCGCGAATTATTTAGAAGTGCTTACCGCGCAGGGGAATGCGTTGCAGGCGGAACTCGCCCTCGCGACTATTCACAAACGACAGCTAGATGCGATGATTGAGTTGTACAGGGCCCTGGGAGGTGGATGGAAATAATTTTCTTAAGAGTTTATTTTTAAAAAGAGGAGAAGAAGAAGAAGAAGAAAAGAGATTTTTTCTGCTAATGAAAGAATAGACGATAGCTTTTAAGAAAGATTTTTTTAAAAGGGAAAAAATGAAAAATTTTTTTTGAGAGAATTGAAGTAGTGTCGAAAAAATTTCAAAACAAATTATTTCGTTTTTATGGTGCTGACCAATACGTTGCAGGTATTTTAAAGCGCCGATACCTCCGCTGTGCCTTTATTCGGCATTAGCTGATAGAGAATATAATTTCCCGACGCATCAGTGGTTACCGGAACGGTTTGCGTTTTGCCGGCCTGCTTCACCGACACCTTTTTCCAATTGGCCGGCACAACAGTTTTAAGCGTAAGCGGCAGATCATACATTTTCTTATCGAGCGAATGAGTAAGCTCAACCGTAAATTTATTTTTTGACTCCTTCACTTTCACATCGCCATTCATCCTTTCGCGCATATACTTCGCTACATCACCAAATGTTGCTATCCACGCACGGTCATCATTTTTCCTGATATATCCAAAATACTCCTTCAACAATGATCCGGGCAGCGCCTCCCATCCTTTTCCATCAACACCATGAAACACAAGCACCAGCCAGTTATTATTATGGGCTACAACTGTATCTATCCACGACTTCATCAATGGCAAAGAAGTTGTGGTAACAGCGCCACGCTGCCATTGTACATACTCCTTGTCGACAGTGCCTGGCTGAATTTTGGAAGCACGGTTCAACTCACCTAAAAATTCTTCAGGCATGCGGTTACGTAGTGCGGGATAAATCTTATATGCATAGCTCATGGCTCTTTCATCTTCTGTGCCATAAGGGCCCTCTGCGGAAAAAGTATACTTTTCTCCCAGTTTATTCCTGATCTCTTCCTTGCTTTTCTCCAATTCATAAATCATGTTCGGCTCGGTGAGAACAGCGAGTCGAGGATGGGTAACGGTATGGCTGGCAAACTCATGTCCCTGCGCGGCATATTTTCTAACCGCATCCCACGTCAGGTGCCTATCCGCGTCCTGGGCGTTACCCGAGCGCTGAAATTCCCCGTTTCTCACCTTTTTATATGCTGAATCAATCAATTTGTATGCTGCGTCGAACTTTTCCTGCTCAAACAAGGTGCCCGCATTGGTATGATAAGTAAGCGTTCCCTTATAGCCGAGAAAGCCAACCGCTGAAGCACGTTCAAAAAAATTCTGTTTATTTGTGGGCGTGTCGGCTGTACCCTTGATGATGTCTTCTACCGGCCGGCCGATAAATTTGCCGTGGTATTGAGAACCTTCAATTTCGCCCGTGATGATAAAGAAGGTCGCGGGAATTTTTAATTCGTTCAGCAAAGGCAGCGCTACAGAAAATTGGTTGGGAGAGCCATCGTCGAAGGTGAGTGAAATAGCTGCAGCCTTGCCATCCTGCCATTTAGTAATTTCTGTTTCCTGGGAAAAACCTGCAAATAGTGAAAATAAAAAGCACACAGAAAGAAAAAGTCGTTTTGGTTGCATAAGAATTCAGTGTAGTGAAAAATTACCTATATTCATCCATCCTGTCTTAGGACGACAAAAGAACGTAAAGCTTGCGATAAATGCCTTCATCTAAATTAACCGGTTCCCTGTTGGTTGCAGGATCGGTAGCAGTCTTAATCCCCTATTCTATCCTCACAAAAACGTTCGATTATCCCGATATTCTACGAGAAGATACATCCGTGCTCCTCACAAAGTTTCACGATGGTGGCAGCGGGCTAATCCTCACCTGGTTTGCCTTTGCTTTATCTGGTCTCCCGTTGATACCGGCATTCATACTGCTTGGCCGAATTCTCCGTTCACGGTCGTCATTGGTAAGGGTAGCAACGACATTCGGCGTTGTAGGACTGGTTGTACAAATGGTCGGACTGCTGCGGTGGACTTTCGTGGTGCCCATTCTCTCCGACATCTTCATGAATACGAACGACACCGCCATGAAATCTGCGGTGGTCGTAACATTTAAAGCGGTTCACCAATATGGCGGTGTTGTTTTAGGCGAACACATTGGCCAGTTGTTCACAATCTTCTGGACAGTCCTCATCTCGATGACATTCGCCAAGTTGAAATCAATGCCGAAATGGATCGTATGGTCCGGGTATGTTACTGCATTCATCTACCTGATGGCGCAGGCAGAGTTGTTAGCAACGGTTATTCACGGATTTCCCTATTGGAGTTTAGCCGGCGTGATTGGCAGCACGCTGTGGATCGCGTGGATGATTGTTATCGGGATACGGTTGCTTAATAACCCCATTTCTTCATCACGGCGAGATCCAGCTTAACACACTCGAGCGGCGTTTTACCCTGGTACGATTCCTGTTCGATGATAAAGTGTTTGGTGCCGCCGGTTTTTTTGCCCGCGTCAACAATATCCTTTACAGGCAGTATGCCTTTGCCGAGAATCGTGCTTTCATATCCGCCCATTTCTCCGTGCTCACTCTTGATCTCATCCTTCACGTGCATAGATTCGAAACGACCCGGATATTTATTGATAATATCGAGAGCAATTCCACCGGCGCCATACATATTTCCCACATCAAGTTGCTGTGCCACGAGAGATGCATCGGTATTTTCAAGAATGATATCAAAAAGCTTTTTACCATTCAATGATTCGCTGAATTCGAAATCATGATTGTGATAACCGAATTTCATTCCCGATTTTTTACACAGCTCCCCGCATTTGTTGAAAACATCCATAAACTGGAGGAGGCCGTCGTAATCCTTACGCAGCTTGTCATCGAGTGAAGGACTGATTACAATTTGTTGCCCGACTGTCGCTGCATCTTCAACGGTATACTTCCATTCATCAGAGAAATCGTTCGATTCCTTGTTCCAATGATCGCCGCGCATTACGGTGTGGCCACTCGGCATGGTCATGCCGAGGTCGCCGAGGATTTTTTTAAATTCAGGGGCGCTGTACCCGTAAAATTTACGGTTGCCATAGCCGGCGTGTTCAACATGCTTATAGCCCATTGCAGCAAGTTTCTTCATTGTGCCGAGAGCGTCTTTCTTCATGTCGTCGCGCACCGAATAAAGTTGTATGCCTACCAGCTGTTCGATATTAACGGATGCCTTTAGCAAATCGGGAACAAGTGCAGCACCCGCCACGGCCAGCGCGCCATTCCTGATAAAAACTCTTCTCGACGTTTTCATTGATTGATCACTTTATGATTTAGAAATTAACTTCAATTGAATTCAAGATAAACTATTTATTCATGCTTTGCTCCTTCCGCAACACGGAACACATGCAGAATATGAGGAAACAAAGCGTCCATGGTTTCTGTAGCCGCCTTTTCTGATCCCGGCAATGTAAGCACCAGCGTGTCTTTTATAAAACCAGCTACACCACGCGACAACATCGCATAGGGAGTGCGTTGCTGGCCGTAGTTACGTGCGGCCTCCATTATTCCCGGAATCGGGCGCTCGATCAACGGTTCTACCGCGTCGGGGGTTACATCGCGTGGAGATAGCCCGGTACCGCCGGTGAAAATAACCAGTCGGTGTCTTTCAGCCACCAGCGATTTTAACTTCGATTGTACAGCATCCCTGTCATCAGGTATGATGTCCGTGGTAGCCGTGAGATAATACTGTTTTAATTTTTCCACGATCGCCTTTCCGGATTTGTCTTCAGATTTTTTTTGAGAGACACTATCTGAACATACAACCACGGCGCACTTCAAATTTTCTGTTCCATTAGAAAATGTATCGCTTTTGCCCCCGGTTTTTGAAACGAGTTTGATGGAAGATATCTGCACATTCTTATCGATAGGTTTCAGCATGTCGTACATCGTAAGCGCAGTAATACTGGCTCCGTGCATCGCTTCTACTTCTACACCCGTTTTATAAACGGTGTGCACTTCAACTATAATGATGATATTAAGTCCCTCGATGGAGTGTTTGATCGATGTGTATTCAACAGGCAGCGGGTGACAATCAGGAATCACATCGCTAGTTTTCTTTACTGCAAGCAAACCGGCGGCGCGTGAAAATTCGAACACATCGCCTTTCGGAACCGTTCCCTGTTCAATAGCAGTAATAGTTCGCTGGTCGGAAACGCTTACCGTAGCGCTGGCTATTGCTTTGCGGAGCGTATTGTATTTATGTGTGATGTTTACCATCTATCAGTTATTTCCCATCAGTTGTTTACTTTCCACTTGTACGATTCATCATCAAACAATTCCTTTCCCCACACCGGTAGTTCCTTTTTTATTCTTTCAACCATTTCGCTACATGCGTCAATGGCTGCTCTTCTGTGTGGTGAAGAAGTGAAAACAAACAAAGAAATTTCACCCGATTTTACTATTCCCAGGCTATGGTACACGTGCGCGCAGGTAAGTTCGAACTTTGAAAAAGTTTCCTCTCTTATAGCGTGCATCTTTACAAGCGCCATTTCTTCATAAGACGTGTACTCGATAGCTGTTACCGTCTTACCATTAATCTCGTCGGCGCGAACCTGTCCTAAAAAAATCGAATGTGCGCCGATATTCACTTTATCCTGGTGAGCCAGAATTTTTTCAGCAATAAAAGCCGGCGTAACAGGCCCTTCAATAAATATATTCTTGAACTTGGTTGCAGGCATGTGTTGATTTTTAACCTCCGGAATATGGCGGTAACAGCGCTACAGTGAAGTTATCCCTGAGTATGGTGTTTCCCTGTATAATCTCTTTTTCCACAGCAACCAGGTACTTCATTTTTTTTAATTCCGGGTAAACGTTATTCATCCTTTCAATTATTTCATTGGTATCGTTCACGTCTGTCACCTCAAATGAGGCAGACTGTGTAATGTCTTTCAGTTGTCCGAATATGAGCACTTTCACTTTCATGCCTTTCACGCTGTTGTAAACAATAATTTGTATGCCGCAACGACCAGCACTGCTGCAAGCACATTGCGTAACGAAGCGGCCTTTAATTTCAATGAACCAATGTATGCGCCTAACAATCCGCCCGCAAAAGCCACGATAACATACATCAACATATCGGAACTGAAATTGATACCTTTGTACAGTTGACCGAGCAGTCCCGAAATGGAATTTACAAAGATAAACAAGGCGCTGATAGCGGCCGTCTGCTTCATATCCGACCATTTCAGCAGCAATAGCACCGGGGAGAGAATAATGCCTCCCCCGATTCCTATCAAACCAGATAAAAAGCCAATGCCCGCTCCAATCAGCAACGACAAACCGATTTGCGGATGCCTAAGTTCCATGTTTCGGATATTTCCAAAGAAATACAACCGCGCGACTGCAATGACAAGCAAGGCTCCAAGAACTTTCTTGTATAAACCCGCATCAATATGCATCAGGCCACCAACGAACGCCATCGGAACCGATGCAATCGCGAGGGGCCAGAACAAATTCATCCTGAAATGTCCGCCCCGGTAAAATTGAACGAAGGATGTGCTCGCAACAAAAAGGTTAAGGAGAAGAGCGGAAGGTTTCATCACATCAGGCGCAACGCCCCAGATGGCCATCAATGCGAGATAGCCGCTCGCGCCTCCATGTCCCACCGACGCATATAAAAATGCGATGACAAAAAGCGCGATGTAAAAAATGACAATACTTTCGCCCATACTTAGAGGATTAGATGAATTTCTTTTATGTCGCCCGCCTTACACTCATTGTCATCTTCGTTCAGCACAATGAGGCAATTTGCTTTTGCAAAAGAATTCATTTTATACGATTCCTGCCCTGGGAGCGGAACAACTTCCCGCCCGTTATAATATCCTTTCAAAAATTGCGTGAAAGGCGTTTTTTTAGCGAACGCCTGCGCCAGTGGTGCCCGAATAACACTCACGTGTTGATTCCCATTCGATAAGTTCTTTATCGCGGGGATCACGTACTCATAAAAACAAGTAAGCACGGATGATGGATTACCGGGTAATCCGAATATTACTTTGCCGCCATGCATACCAAAATATAATGGCTTACCGGGTCGTTGTTTTATTTTATGAAATAGTGTTTTTACGCCGCAATCTTCAGCCACACTTCTTACAAAATCATAGTCACCAACGCTTACTCCACCGGTTAACAATATAAGGTCATACAGTGCGATAAATTTTTGCATGATCGCTTTCAGTTGAGCCGGATCATCCTTACATAATGCCAAACCAGGAGTTGGAATATGAAAGTGCCGCAATGCCGCTGTCAACGCAAACGAGTTGCTTTCGTACACTTCGCCATATGCCAGGGGCTCGCCCGGCGATTTTAATTCATTCCCTGTCAGGATGATGCCGACCGAGGGTTTCGGATATACAGTAGCGTTAGTAACACCTATATTGGCGAGGAAACCGATCGCGGCAGCGCTGAGGTATGAATCTTTTGGAAGCGCCAGCTCACCTTTGCCGATTTCTGCTCCTTTGGCTCTCACATTATTTCCTAATTCGAGCGCTTCATCGTCTATGACCAGCTTTCCATTGTGCACTTTTGTCCTTTCCTGCATTACCACGGTATCCGCGCCCTCAGGAACGGCGGCCCCGGTAAATATCCTCGCAGCGGCGCGCTTAGGTATAGAAAAAGGCGACCTGTTACCCGCGGCCGACTCACCGACAATCGAAAATTCATTCTGCCCTTTCAAATCATCGAATGCTATCGCGTAACCATCCATCGAGGATTGCCGGTAAGCCGGTACATCTGCCGGCGCAAATATATCCCCGGCCAGCACCATGTCCCATGCGTCCTCGAGACAAACAAAAGCAGGAGGCAAACCTTTTACTGAATCGTTGATAATTTGCTTCGCCTCTTTTACGCTGATCATGAAAATTTTTTTATCCTCCTATGGTGATCATGCTCCGGTTGTTGATTTCCGATACATCAATGTGTTCGAAATCGTTTGAGAATTGTCCGCCCAACTCCTTTGCTTTCCGTTTTATATTCTGATGTATCAGGCCCCTTACATCCTGTCCCGCTCTTAATGCCGAAAGCAGATCGGTTTCATTTTTAGAAAACAGGCAGTTTTTCATCTTGCCATCAGCAGTAAGCCGGATGCGATTGCAGTCGCCGCAGAAGTTTTCACTCATAGTGCTGATCACTGCAAAAGTTCCTTTGTGCCCGGGCACATAAAACTTTTTCGACGTATCGTGCGCATCATTCTGTAAACGGATAAACAAATATTTTCCGGCGATTACATCCAGAATTTCCTGCAGTGTAAAAACTTTATTGCTTGTCCACCTGTTGCCTTCAAAAGGCATAAACTCAATAAATTTTATATGCACAGGTACGTCGCGGGTCCATTCTATAAAATCGTTGATTTCGTTGTCGTTCAGCCCTTTCATCACCACCACGTTAATCTTCACACTTAAACCATTGTCAAGCATCAGCCTGATGTTGTTCATCACATTCGTGAACTGGTCGCGGCGGGTAATCAATTTGAATTTCTCTTCATGCAGTGTGTCGAGACTAATATTTACAGAATTGATGTTTACCTCTTTAAAAAGCTCTACAAATTCATGAAGTCTTGTGCCGTTGGTAGTAATAGTAAGGTTAACGGGCAATTCCGCGAGCGATCGTATAATTTTACCTGCGTCTTTTCTTACCAGCGGTTCGCCGCCTGTTAAACGGATTTTGTTCACGCCTTCCTCAACAAAAACTTCGGACAACTTTCTGATTTCATCTGTTTGCATCAATTGCGACGCAGGTGTAAAGAGATAATCCTCTTCGGGCATACAGTAGAAACACCGGAGGTTACAATTGTCTGTAAGTGAAATCCGGAGATAGTTATGAATGCGGTTATGGCTGTCTACAATCATGCCTCACTATTTTTCTTTACCAGCATTTCATAATCGTTCCGCGTGTCGATATCTATATCACCCAACGGAAATTTTACTTTATATACTTCACTGCTGTGATCGAGCATAATTTTTTTTGCCCCGGCATCACCATGCAATTCTTGCAGAGCAGGAAAAAATGACCTGTGAAAAAGCGCCGGCGTGCCAACTGTGTCCTTATATTGGGCAGCCACGATAGGTTCTTTTGAAGAATGCTGATGCGCAATTAGTTCGTTAAGAAAAGCTGTTGACACATAAGGCTGATCGCACACCATTAATATCACGCCATCCACCTCCGTATCCCGCGCCACGAATTCTACGCCTGTTCTGATTGATGAACCGATCCCTTCACTCCATTTTTCATTCCTCACAATTTTTGCGCCTTTGTTCTCAACGCTTTTTATTATTTGTTCTGCGGATGAACCCACTACTACTACAACGCCTTTCGCATCAGTTGCCCTGGCTTCCATCACCGCATGTTGAACCAGGTTCACATTTCCATACCGAAGCAACTGTTTCGGCTCACCCAGCCGGGTCGATGCACCTGCTGCGAGTATAATAATGTTATACTTTTTTATTATCGTATCACTTCCTGCCACCACTTACTTTTGAGCGAGAAAATCTCGTTGTTCTATAATAGTTTCGCCGCGCGGATGAATTACATCCTGACCGTCTCTAAGGGGTTGCCCACTCCGTTCAGACATCACAGCCTTTATCTCTGCTACTATCGACAGTGCGATTTCTTCAGGACTTTCAGCGCCGATGTCCATTCCAACCGGACTATAAATTGCCATAAGCTGTTCTTTTGCCGGATGGAAGCCTTCTGATCTTAATTCTCCTAACATGCGATCCATTTTCTTTCGTGGCCCCAACACGCCAATATACCTGGCATTTCGCTTCAACAACAAGCGCAACATCGCAAGGTCATAATTATAATTATGCGTCATCAGTATAAAGAACGTGTACTGATCGATTTTCAGATCATCAAACGCCGACTCGGGCCTGGCAGCTTTCACGGTGCAGGCACCGGCAAAACGACCGGTTTTTGTATTGCGGTCACGACCGTCATCTATCAGTGTTACTTCCCATCCCAGCATCGATGCCATCTGGACCACCGGTTCTGCGTCGTTTCCGGTTCCGGCAATTACAAGTGACGCAACCGGCGGGATATATTCTATGTACGCAGTGGCATCAGTTGTGCCGGAACAGTAGTTTTTAAACAATGTGCGCTGCTCACGCATGGCAGTGGCCATATCCTCATTCAGTGCCGCAGCTATTTCAGGAGATATTTCCTTCAGGTATTCAATTTTTTCTCCATCAAAACAAACGCAGGTACCGGGATGATCGGCACGCCGCTCGTTCAAAGAAAATAATGTGACAAGTATGTTCTCCTTGCGGCTGGCCGTTACTTTTTTCAATAGCGCCACCGGTGTTTCGGAACGCTGTAGCGGTTGAATAAGAACCTGTATAACGCCATTACAGCCCAGCCCCAAACCAAGCACAGCATCGTCTTCGTCGGTAGTGTCGTAGGTAACTAAAATATTTTTTTGCTGATGAATCGCGTGCAGGGCCTTATTGAGCGCGTCGCCTTCCAGGCACCCGCCGCTGATGGCGCCGGTCAGTTCGCCTGTCTCTGTTACAAGCATCCGGGCACCTGGCCTGCGGTATGAAGAACCGTCCACGTGCACAAGCGTAACAAGAGCCGATTGCAGCCCCTCTTTCGACGCCTTTTCATATGCGGCCACTATTTCCTTTATTTCTTTCATATACTTATCCTTTCCGAAACAGAAAGAGAGCGGGGCGCGGGAAGAAATACTCTTTCTCTTTTTGTTTCTCTTTCTGATCCACATACCGGGAGGTGTAATTTACCAAATTGCTCCTAAACAGTCACCAACACATTGTCGGCAAACTTTTTAGATACCGATATCTGCTGGCCTTTTCTCATACTGATTGTCAACGACCCATCATAAGCGATCCTTTCAATCAACTTTATTTTTGTGCCTATACCAATATTCAGTTGCTGGAGATATTGAAGAAATGGAGATGTGCTGTCTTTTACTCCCACTACATAACACACTTTTCCTTCGCCCACATCTGAGAGGATTATCCTTTTTGCCTGTGTCAGTTCGCCATTAGCCGACGGAATCGGGTCGCCGTGAGGATCATTTGTAGGATAACCAAGAAATTTTTCGAGTCGCGAAATGAGCTCTTCGGAACGGATGTGCTCAAGCTGTTCGGCCACTTCGTGCACCTTATCCCACGTAAACTCCAGCTTGTCATGAAGAAAAACTTCCCAAAGGCGATGCTTTCTGATAACCTGGATCGCCACCTGCCGCCCGGATTTTGTAAGCTGCACGCGTTTGTATTTTTCATAGGTCACGAGTTTCTTGTCAGCCAGTTTTCGCAGCATATCTGAAACCGTAGGTGGCTTCGTGTTGGTTTTCAATGCTATTTCATTCGTTGAGGTATCGAACGACTCAGCCCTTTCACTCAACGAATAGATGGCTTTCAGATAGTTCTCCTCAGTAAAACTCAATGGTTGCAAATAGGCCATCTGCTAAAATACCAAATGCGCCTGATAACAAAAGTTAGATTAACCTAACATTTATTTTCGATATATCGAATTTTCAATTAATTTTGAGTTACTTAAAAAAGCAATTGAAAAAAAGCTATACGATACTTCTTTGTTTGGCAACGCTTATTACAGGCCTCCTGTCATGCGAGAAACTCGTGCCCAAAGCTGTCGCCGACGACCAATTACTCGACGGACCTTTAGAAGGATTGACACCCGAACAAAACAAGCGGTTCCTGCGTGGTGATATAGCATTCAATGATGAAATCTTCAACAATGAAACGGGGCTTGGTCCGTTGTTCGTGGCCACTTCATGCGGCACATGTCATGCCGGTGATGGTAAAGGCCATCCATTTTCGACTCTTACGCGATTTG
Source organism: Chitinophagaceae bacterium (assembly GCA_016786745.1). GTDB lineage: Bacteria > Bacteroidota > Bacteroidia > Chitinophagales > Chitinophagaceae > Flavitalea. Next base: position 35,310 of record JAEUVS010000156.1, read on the forward strand.
GACAAACCGATTCTACCGGAAACCATTTTCTTCACCTCGGCGGTCCGCAACTGCAGCATCGCAGCGTGCCGGGTTATCAGCCGGAACAAATTCCAGCAGGAGCGACGTTTTCCAAATTCACGCCACCGGCAAACACAGGCCTGGGCTTCCTCGAAGCAGTTCCCGACGCCACACTTTTAGCACTTTCGGATGAATTTGATGCCGACGACGATGGCATTTCCGGAAGGCCCAACTGGATCAATGTTCCGGACTATTGTTTGATCCGACCCGGGACAGTGGTACGCAACAATAAGTACATCGGGCGATTTGGAAAGAAGGCGGCCGTTTACGATTTGTTTCAACAAACAGTAAATGCGTACAACCAGGATATGGGAATCACTTCAACTTACGAATACCACAACACATACGACGGACAGGAATCGGATCCCGAAGTAACCAATCAAACCGTGCAGGATGTAGTTTTTTACCTGCAAACGCTGAAGGCACCTATTCAGCGTAGTCAAAATGACCAGCGAATAACTGAAGGACGACACGTGTTTGATGCAATAGGTTGCAGTAAGTGCCACACGCCGGAAATGCAGACAGGCAACTTTCCTATTGATGCGCTTTCAAACAAATCTTTCTCTCCTTTCAGTGATTTTCTTCTACACGATATGGGACCCGGCCTGGATGACGGTTACACCGAAGGAAATGCACTCACTTCCGAATGGCGCACGCCGCCGTTGTGGGGATTGGGACTATCAAAAAATTCGCAGGGTGGTAATTATTTTTTGTTGCACGATGGCAGGGCCCGCTCAATTGAAGAAGCTATCATGTTGCATGGCGGTGAAGGGGAACAAAGCGGGAATGCGTTTTCGCAACTCACGGATTTAGATAAACAAAGGCTTATAGCATTTTTAGAATCACTCTGATGGACAGGCGGAAATTCATAAAAACAACATGTTCAGCTTGCGTCCCCGCATCGCTCCTTTCGTCATTTGTATTAAATGCGTGCACACCCACTCAATATATTACGGGACAACTCGACAAGGATGGACTCATTGTAAACAAGGACCAGTTTAAAATCGGGGATAAAGGCAGCTTCGCGTCGTTCATAGTAGTGCGAAATGAAAACTTGTTATTTCCTATTTGCATCTACCGGTTTAATGAATCCGACTACTCAGCCATCTGGTTGAAATGTGCGCACATGGGCGCTGAAGTAAATGTGGTAGGCGACACACTTCAATGTCCCGCTCATGGTAGTGAATATAATAACCGTGGTGTGGTGACGAATGGTCCCGCTGTTTCGAATCTTCGCACTTTTCCTGTGGTAGTGCGACAAAATGATCTCTTCATCGACCTCCGCAAACAGTCATGAAAAAAATTGTACTATCCATATGCTGTTTAATTGCAAGTGTCGCGGCAATTAGCCAGATAGATCCTGAACTGCTGCGCAAACCACCAAAAGCGGCAGACAGTCTGAAACTCAACATGGACGCGGTGTACGACCGCCCAATGATTAAAGCGGGGAAATTACCGGTTTCACTCGGTGGTTATGTAGAAGCGAATTACCAGTACGTCAGCGAACAGGGCATTTCGGAAGGACATCAGTTCCAGATGCGCAGGCTGACTGTTTTTATGGCCTCTTCTATCGCGAAACGATTAAAATTTCTAACTGAAATTGAGTTTGAAGATGGCACCAAAGAAATTAACATCGAGTTCGCTTCGATTGATTTTGAAATTTCTCCGCTGTTAAATTTCAGGGGTGGGGTTATTATGAACCCTATCGGCGCGTTCAACCAGAATCATGATGGTCCTAAATGGGAATTTGTTGACAGGCCATTGTCCGCAACACAAATGCTGCCTGCCACGTGGAGCAACGCCGGCTTTGGAATATTCGGAAAAAAATATACTAACGATTGGGTATATGCGTACGAATTATACCTCTCGAATGGCTTTGATGAACGCATCATAAACAATTCAGAAAACAAAACGTTTTTGCCCGCTACAAAAGAAAATAAGGAAAGGTTCGAAGAAAACTTTAATGGTCACATGCTCACTACCACCAAATTCGCTCTCCGTAATAAACGTATTGGTGAAATAGGTGTTTCATATATGGGCGGTGTATATAATAAAAACGAAGATGATGGATTATTCCTCGATCACAAAAGGCGGGTGAACGTATTCGCTGTTGATTTTAACAGCACGCTGCCGTATTCACGAACGTTTATCAATGGAGAGTGGGCCTGGGTAAAAGTAAATGTGCCTTCCACGTTCACCGAACAATTTGGTTCGAAACAGCAGGGCGGGTTTATCGATGTTGTTCAGCCGGTATACCGGAAACCTGTTTTTGGATTCGAAGAATCGGTTGTAAATGTTTCGCTGCGCGTGGAATATGTTGACTGGAACAGGGGAACATTTAAATCGACCGGTGGAAATATTTCGGATCATGTTTTTTCAATTGTTCCTTCTATCAGTTTCAGACCCGTTCCTCAAACTGTGTTCCGCGTTAACTACAGGCGCAACTGGCAAAGCGACCTGCTTGGCAACCCTGCGAGCAAACTCGCGGCGTTCCAGGTTGGGATTTCTTCATATTTCTAACCAGGCTTTCTGAAAAATAAAAATGGGCGTGGTTATACCGAACGCCCTTTTGTCATACGACAGGTTTAATGGTTGAAGGATTGATCAGAGTCCTCTCAGCCTCATCATCACACAATTCACAAAGTCTTTACGAGGCCGCGGAAACTGAGCATTATTGCTGCAAGCTTTTATGGCATTCTTAATAAGATCTTCAGAAAAGTGCGTATACACTCTCCTGATTTTTCCAATAAGGAAATCAACTTCCCATTTTTCGGTAAAAGCAAAATCGTCTGGGTTACCGTGTTCCCTGATTTTGCGGCTGTTGTAATCGTCCCAGTTCTCATTCAAAATTCTGATTCCCGACATGTCCGGAAGTATAAAAGTCCTCGGATAGGAAACCGGGCTTGAAGTTGAGGGATTTTACGCGCGTGAAAAAGGGTGAAAACACCTACTTAAAGAGGGGTGTTTTCACGGTATTCAGACGTTGATGAGATGATTCCTGATGGCGAACATCACCAGGCCCACCCGGCTTTTTATGCCGAGTTTTTCGAAAAGCGCGTCGCGGTAACCGTCGATTGTGCGGGGGCTAAGCTTCATAACGGCGGAAATTTCCTTGTAAGTCATTTCCGAACAAATCAGTTGAAGAAACTTCACTTCTTTGGTGCTGAGCTCGGGGTAACCATTTCTTGCGGAACCATTGTCTGCGTTCTGCATGGTGTGGATGAGTTTCGAACTCACCAGCTCGTTATGATAATAGCCTTTTTGAAGAATAGCCTCGATGGCTATTTTAAGTTCGGCCGGCTCACAATCTTTCAAAATATATCCTCCTGCCCCGTTTCTCAGCATCCTGATGATGGAATGTTCGTCGTCGTACATGGAAAGGGCGAGTATTTTCATTTGAGGGTAGTGCTCCTTCAGCCAGATGGCCGTGGCATAGCCATCCATTACGGGCATATTGATATCGAGCAATACGATGTTAGGTATTTCGTCGCCACTGAGTTTGTCTATGAATTGTTTTCCGTTGTCGGCCTGGATCACCAACGGATAACCGTTATCAACCAGTAACGAAGCGAGACCCTTTCTCAATAAAACGTGATCATCTACTAGGCCTACGATTACAGGCTTACTCATGTATTTGGAATTGTAAGTGTTATCACTGTTCCGTTTGTTTTGGCCGGCTGCATGTCGAAATGTGCCCCGATGATGCGTGCCCTGTCGTTCATATTCCGGAGTCCGCTTCCTTTATCCTTACTCTCGGCCCAGCTGAATCCTTTGCCGTTATCGGCGATCGTGAGCCTGATCTGGTCCACCGAAAAATGAACGTTCATTTCAAGTATGGTAGCCTGCGCATGTTTTACAACGTTATGCAAAGCTTCCTGAACTATCCTGAAAATAATAAGACTTTTATCGGTTTCTACGGGCATTGGCTGGCCTTCCACCCGAAATACCGGGTGCAATATGCCAAGTTTTTCTATAATCCGGATCTCCGACTCGAGGGCCTGTACCAGCCCGATCTTTGAAATAATGTCGGCATGAAGGTTTCGGGAAAGGTCCCTGATAGACTGTATGGTCTGGGTGATGAGGTCTATTGCGCCATTGATTTTTTCCCTTGATTGGTCGGGGTTATCGAGGCTCAGGGTGTTAAGGTTAAGTTTGGCAAGGGTAAGCACCTGGCCGAGGTTGTCGTGCAGTTCCTGCGAGATCGCCTTAAAGGTCTGTTCCTGTATTTCGAGGCGGCTCTGGAGTAAGGTGTGGTCAAATTCCATGAGTGTTTTCTCATGTGCACGTTTACGGTAATAGTAGCGCCAAACGGCGGTAACTACCACTGCAACCAGTACAAGGAAAAAAACGGTGGCTAAGACAATCGTAAAGTAGAGGTCCGAGGTATCGCGCATAAAAATCCTATGATAAAGCAGGCGTAAAGTATCAGGTTAAAAGGTTTGTTGATAATGCTGAACAATTGAAGGGCACGTTGCTGGTCCAAATCCAGGATGTATGTAAACAAGCCGTTTGAAAAGAAGGTGCCCGCGAAAAATACGAGCAGCCCCAGGCTGATCCAGAAATCGGGATTTTTATGGATGGCGCTGAATTCGTGTATGTCGAGATTAAGCAGTACATAAGTGCAAATAATACATAGAAAAATGCCTTCCGTGTTGATATTGGCTCCGGGAAACACAGCGTAGTGATATAACCATTGTGAAATGCTGAGGCTGATAATGGCGAACAGCGGAATACTGTACCTCACCAATTTCCGGATTTTCGGGGGCGTTATCTGCATAAAGTACAGGCATAAGAGCGTATACTCAAACAAAGCGTAAATATGGTATATCCATATAAACTCCAGCTTTTTTGCCACCATCCAGGCAACGATCAGCTCCTCGGAAACAGTGATGGCAAAAAGAATACACAATGGCAGATAACGGCGCCTGCCCCTCATACATAAAATCAGCGAGAGGATCCACGCCACCAACAACAGGCCATGATAGATAAAATAATGGAGGTCCAGATGCCAGTTTTATCTGAAATATAAGTCAAATCCCCGTTGCAGGTACCTAAAATATAATGTGGTTCCGGAAGTAAGCATCAAACCGTCGTGTTTCTCTTACAAAAATGAGGCAAGTTCGGGTAAAGTCGTACCGTGTTTTAACGGCTTGCAGCATGTTTTTTAACTGTCCCGTTCCAACGTTGCGACTTTGATAAATACGCGGCAAAAACCTAAATTGAGCATACCAATTAACCCCTATTGGAGCGCCATTTCTGAATGCCGCAAGGTCCTTTATGGAACCTTCTCAAAGGTTTCATATTAATGCTTATAACCCTCAACTCCGGCACCGCTTATGCCCAGCAACCGCCTGCGCCTGATCTAACCCACCCCCCGGTTATATTTCAGAATCAAACGAACCTCGATCACAAACTCAAACCCGAAAGTGATTGCTCCAATGGTATCGACGACAACAATAACGGCCTCACCGACCTCAACGATTTCCATTGCTATTTTAACAGCAACGCGTTCCTGGACGTGTGTACACCAGGGAAAATTATCTGGATGTCCACAAATCTTGGTATCCACTGGGTTAATCTTGAAACAAACGAGCAACGGCTCGTAATGAATTTGAACGGCTACAGGTATGATGACCTCACATGGGGATCGAACGGAAAATTATACGGCGCCGAATATTGGGGGAACATAGTTGAGATTGACCCCTATACATTTCAGCAAACAGAATTAAGCATACCTAAGGGTCATTATTATTCAAACGGCCTCACCGGCGACGCGGCGGGCAACCTCTTTCTCTCTTCTTTTACAACATCGCAGCTATCGAATATACTCCGGTACAATCCCGGTACGCGGCAAACCGAACAGGTGATCAGTTTAACCGAACATGGACTCACCAGTGCAGGCGATCTTAGCTTCATCGACGGTTACCTCTATGTCGCCTGTCTCGGTAACATCATCGCGAAAATTGATATCTATAAGAAAACGCTTCAGAAACTTCCGATTATTAACAGCCCGGTTACTGATGGAACATACGGGATGACTTACCTGGGAGATGGCTACCTGTATATCAGTGACAACCTCGACGCAATATACCGGGTTGATATAAATACCATGGAGGCCAGTCTTTACACCAAATTCAATCTTGATAATTTTTTTGTTCTCGGGTTTACCAGCTATTATGATTTGTGTAATGGGCCGGGTTGCAAAGCGAAACTAAATATCACTACCGACGGCTTTCCACCCTATTGTTCCAACAAAGGTGTTGTAATCACTGCAAACGGTCGTGGCATTACAGGTGAAAGCGGTTATAGATGGACGTTACCCGATGGAAGCATCTCCACAGAAAAAACATTGACAGCAACCAAAAAGGGAACTTACTATGTGCGCTATCACACAATGCCCGACACCTGCGGGGTCATAGATTCGATTGTGTTGAATATTGTCGAAGTGCCGTCGGTGAATTTAGGGAACGACACGATTGTTTGTGCCGATATTCCACTGAAGATTTTCCCAAAAATGAATAGCGATGTCAGCGAATTTTATTGGGATGATGGAAGCACTGAACTTAACCGGTTAGTTACATCGCCGGGTAAATATTGGTTAGAAGGTGTGAATCGATGCGGAGTTTCTGCAGATACAATTGTTGTTGTCTCCAAAACCAAAGCGCATGTGTACCTCGGCAGCGACACCTCAATTTGTCCATACAATTCGATTACTATCCGTAACAATGAACGTGACGATCCCCACACTACTTACACATGGTCGAATGGAGAAACAGGAAGTTCAATAGAAGTGAACGGCCCCGGATTGTACCGCCTACAATCGTCGAACGCCTGTGGTACGCTTGAAGATGAAATTGTTATTTCCGGGAAAGATTCATGCGTGTGCCGCCCGTTTCATCCTAAGATAGACATCGGCAAAGACCGGTGGCTCTGTACCAATGATACACTGATGATCGCCAATTCGCTTCACGCTGATGGATTCCGGTATTCATGGAGCAGTGGTTCGCAGGATAAATCGGTAGTGGTGAAAAATCCCGGAACGTATGTAGTTGATGTTTCCACTTATTGCGGTACCGTTTCGGATACGATTGTAATTCATCAGAAAATAGATGATTGCGGATGTTTCCTGTATACACCGAATGCGTTTTCACCTAACCACGATTCGAGGAACGATGTATTTGAGGTTCGATCGAACTGTATTATCAAAGGAACCATCAGAATTTTTAACAGGTGGGGCGGATTGGTTTACACTTCTGATGATCTAAGCAAAGGTTGGAATGGCCGTGTGGGCAATAACATTCAACCATCAGGATTATATCTTTACAATGTGCACTATGAATATGTTAACAGGCCCGGTAAATTCTTCAAAAAGGGCACTATAACACTACTGCATTAGGGCATTTCTTTCGGCCCTGCGATTTACTTCAGTTCACCCGCGGGTTTAAGCAATTCATTCCTTTTCTCATTGACACGCCGGGCTACGCGATCTACATTTGTGCCTGAATTAAAGAAACAAGAAAATAAAAATTTATGAAACAGCAAATTTCTTTCGGTCTCACAATATTCAGTACGCTGGTATTGTTTATGGCAATCTTTGTAACGTATCTCGAGAGAGGCAGTCTAAGCTGATACGCGACTAAACCTCTACGCTTATTCGCGATCCATAGAAACACTTACCGTAAACGGAGAAAACTCATTTATTGGCGACATATATTTTGGCTTTTATTACAACATTCTGGCGATCCTGCGTTGTTATACCAGGAAAATTGCCTGAAACTCACGGAATTCAGGTGATCGTGATCAATTCAAATTCCTTCAAAAGCCAAACACCTTATGAATGTTCGCCGGTGCTGCTGGGTATTATGGGTATTTTTCATTGCGGTGCAAAGCTACGCGCAGAAGAACCGTCTCAGCTTCGAACACCTCACCTCGAACCAGGGTTTGTCGCAAAGCAACGTTCTCTGCATACTACAGGATAGCCGTGGCTTCATGTGGTTTGGCACGCAGGACGGCCTGAACAAATACGACGGCTATGAAGTGAAGGTCTACAGAAGAGACCCCTCGAATGCAAGCTCCCTGAGTAACGACTATATCCGCGACATTACTGAAGATAAATTCGGCAACCTGTGGCTCGCTACGTGGGGAAGCGGTATAAACAAGTTCGACAGAAAAACAGAAAAGTTCACAAGCTTTCAAAATAATCCGAACGATCTTAAAAGTCTTTTCAGCAATTTCATCAACGGGATGATGACAGATCATGAAGGAATGATCTGGCTTGCTTCCGAATCAGGAATAGCCATCCTCGACCCGGGTTCCAACACTTTTAAGGGATACCAGCACAAGGAAGGTGATTCTAAAAGTCTCGCGAGCAATCTCACGTCTGTTATTCTCGAAGATAGCAGGCACAACGTGTGGATCGGCACAAGCGGTGAAGGCCTCGAGATGTTCGATCGGAAATCGAATTCATTTCTTCATTTCAAAAATATCCCCGGAAACAAAAATTCTGTCGCCGGCAACACTATTTCATCTTTGTATGAAGACACACGCGGAAATATCTGGATCGGAACACAGGGAAGCGGTGTAAGCTGTTTCGATCCTGTTAAACAAACATTCAAAAACTACGTTGCTGAAAGCAACAACAAGAACAGTCTCGTTAACAATGTCGTATTCTCGATATCTGAAGATCATTCAGGTAACATCTGGATCGGTTCTGAAAATGGTGGAATAAGCGTGTTCGATCCGTTTTCCGGAACTTTCCAAACCTACAGGCAAAACACTTTGGACCAAAACGGACTCAGCAGCAGCTCTATAAATAAAATTTATACCGACCAGAAAGGAAACGTTTGGATCGGAACTTACAATGCGGGCATCAACCTGGTGAGCCGCGACATTACAAAATTTGTTCACTACAGGCATCGTGAAAACGAAAACAGTCTCAGCCATAACAACGTTCTCTCCATTCTCGAAGATTCAAAAAACAGGCTTTGGATAGCGACTGACGGCGGCGGGTTAAATATGCTTGACCGGAAAACCGGGGTGTTTACTCACTATAAACACCAGGAAGGAAATGCAAACAGCATCTGCGGAAACTATGTTCTGGCGCTGGCTGAAGATGCCGGTCACAACATCTGGTTAGGTACATGGGGAAACGGTGTCACTGTATTCAATCCCGACAAAAAGACCTACCGGCATTTTAGAAATGATCCGGCCAACCCGAACAGCCTCGCAGGAAACAATGTGTGGCACATATTCAGGGATCACAACAATGATATGTGGATAGGAACACTCGAAAAAGGTGTTTCAAAATACAACCATCTCTCAAACCAGTTCACTACATATACACAGGAGGAAAACAATCTCAGCAGCAACAATGTGATGGCGATTACAGAAGACGCTTTTGGAGATCTGTGGATCGGAACAGATGGTGCGGGAGTAAACCTGTTCGATAGAAAATCCGGGACATTTACATCGTTTGTGCATGATGCAACCAAAAACAGTTTAAGCAACAACGGGGTTAATGCACTGTATGCCGATAAAACAGGCAAACTTTGGATTGGAACAAATGAAGGATTAAGCTGCCTGGATATTCACTCAAAAAAATTCAGAAACTATCACATCGCGGACGGTTTGCCGAACGCAACTATTTATGGTATTCTTGAAGACGATCAGTCTAAATTATGGCTCAGTACAAATAAAGGTTTGTCTCAGTTCGATCCTTTAAAAAACTCTTTTAGAAATTATGAACCTTCCGACGGATTGCAGGGAAATGAATTCAGGCAATCCTTCTGCAAAAGCCGCTCCGGCGCTTTGTACTTTGGGGGCATCAACGGTTTCAATGAGTTTTATCCCGACAGTTTAAAAGAAAATCCATATGATCCGCCATTGGTGCTTACCGACTTCCTCATTTCAAACAAACGTGTGGAAATCGGAAGTGATTCCACAGGATCACCACTAAAGCAGAGTATAACAGAAACCAGCGAGCTTACGCTGCCCTATAATCACAATGTTATTTCATTTCAATTCGCGTCGCTGAACTATACGAGCTCCAAAAGAAAAAAATATTCTTACATGCTCGAAGGATTCGATCATACGTGGAACGAAGTGGGCGGCCGGCGCACAGCTTACTATACCAACCTGGATCCCGGCACCTATACATTTAAAGTACGGGGAATGGACAACCAGGGAAAGTGGTCACCCAAGATGGCTACGTTAAAACTTATTGTTACGCCTCCATATTACATGACGTGGTGGTTCAGATTGATTGCAGCGATTACGGTGATATTCCTGGGAATCGCCTATTATCAATACCGCCTCATTACAATCAAAAAACAGAAAAAGGCGCTGCAGAAAGAGGTTCGCATACGGACCGCACAACTCGCCAATTCGACTGCCGAAGAGCGTAAGGCACGACAGGAAGCAGAGCAGGCAAACAAGGCGAAGAGCGTGTTTCTTGCAACTATGAGTCATGAAATAAGAACGCCGATGAACGGTGTGATTGGGATGGCATCATTGCTTAAAAAAACGGCGTTAACACCCGAACAAAAATTATATACCGATACCATCAGCACCAGCGGCGACGCGTTGCTGACTGTTATCAACGACATCCTGGATTTTTCAAAGATAGAATCAGGAAACCTTGAGCTGGAACAAAAAGATTTCAACCTGAGAACCTGCATCGAAGAGGTGCTCGATCTGTTTGCAGAAAAAGCCACTCAAAACGGTCTTGATCTCATATACCAGATTGATGAAAATATTCCCGCAGATATTGTGGGTGATATTGTGCGTTTACGACAGGTGTTGATGAACCTCGTAGGCAACGCTGTTAAGTTTACACACCATGGGGAGATATTCATCGAGGTGCAGCAGTTGCGGAAAACAGAAAAAAATCATCTCGAGCTTTTATTCAAGGTCAGAGATACGGGTGTCGGAATTCCGGCAGACAAAATTGACAGGTTGTTCAAGGCGTTTTCACAGGTTGATTCGTCAACAACAAGAAAATATGGCGGAACAGGTTTGGGCTTAGTGATCTGCGAAAAAATCGTTACGCTGATGGGAGGAACTATCAATGTTCAGAGTACACCGGGTGCAGGCAGCACATTCTCATTCACATTGTTTACCGTTCCCGGAAAAGAAACTACCCGCGACGAAATAAATATGAACCTTGTTGGTGTTGAAGGAAAACGCGTGCTGGTAGTTGACGATAACTATACAAACCGGCTCATCCTGCAAAAACTTCTTGAATACTGGAACCTTGTACCGGTGCTTGCAAGTACAGGAATGGAGGCAATTGAAATACTTAACCGCGACGATAACTTCGACCTTGTGCTCACAGATATGCAGATGCCGTTTATGGACGGGATAGAGCTCGGACGCGCAGTGAAAAAGAAGAGGCCCTCGATGCCTGTTATACTGCTGAGCTCTCTTGGAGATGAACGTAATAAAGACTATCCGGGATTATTCAACGCTGTGTTGACGAAACCGATAAAACACCAGGTACTTTGCAAATACATTCTGCAGGAATTGAGGAGCAATGGAACCAAAACCCAGGTTGAGGAACGCACCGAAGCACAGCATGAGGAAGATTTTTCAAAACAATACCCGCTTCGCATATTACTCGCTGAAGATAATCCGATCAACCAGCTCCTCGCCACAAAAATGCTCAATACAATCGGATACGAACCAGTTAAAGCGGAAAATGGCTTGCAGGTAATAGACCTGCTGAAGAGCGAGCGTTTTGATATGATCCTGATGGACGTGCAGATGCCTGAAATGGATGGATTGGAAGCGACTAAAATTATCAGGAGTAAAAATAGCATTCAACCGGTGATCATTGCAATGACGGCAAATGCCATGCAAAGCGACCAGGAAGAATGTTTGAAAGCCGGTATGGATGATTACCTCAGTAAGCCGGTGCGTGTCGATACTTTGAAGTCGATGATTGAAAAATGGGCCATCGAAGCGCGTATGAAATCCGCTGGTTAAAATAAAAAAGGCCTCCGGCAAACCGGAAACCTTTATATGTGTAATTGGGATTAATCTGTTCCTGGATATTTGACCATATTTTTTAACCGGGGTTTAATAATGGCTTAAATTTCTAATCTCCCGAAACCGAAAATGTGTTTTTATTAATGCCCACACCAGTGATCTTCAGGGATTTCCATCCGGTAGGGAGTTTACTTTTTACCTGCACAATCCCCTTTGGGGTTATTTCGAGACCCCCGAATCCATTTAGTACAGCCTGCACCAGTCCTCCCGCGCCTGTGGCAAAATATGGATTGGTACCACCGGCTGTTTCAGCGATCACATTGAAAGGTTTTAACTGATTCGGCTTATAGCCATTTTGAAATGCGGTAAACGCTTTTGCGCCATCGCCAAGCCGGGAGTAAAGAATTGTAAATATCGCGTGAGTCATAGCGGGCCCCGCGCCAACACGGGGTTCATAATATTCCAGATCCCTTTTTATATCAGCAACGTTGGTCACTTCATGCAAAGGATATGCAAGCAGGTTGACGTCAGCCTGTTTTATTTTTTCGCCGTTATAAGTTGCATGCTCTTTTATAACTCCATCAGGAAATTTCAGTACAGGAATATTTGCCGCGACGTTCATCCAATCGGGATCCGCAGCAATGCCCAGGATTTTCGCGGCGTCGGTCGCATATTTCAAATTTGCTTTTGCGGCCGCGTTGGTGAACGCATTGTTATCTACATTCTCCGCCCACTCATCTGCCGCAACAACATTTTTGATATCGTATTGGCCGGGCCCATTTCTCTCCACACGGCTCGCCCAAAAATCTGCCGTCGCGGAAAGTATTGGCCATCCTCTTTCTCTAAGCCATATTTTGTCCTGGGTAACGCAGTAGTAGTTCCACGCCGCGATAGCTACGCAGGCCGTGATGTGATGTTCAAATGGTCCGCTCAACGCCCACACCGGTGTTTCTTCCACTCCTGATTCAGCGCTTTCCCATGGAAACATCGCGCCTTTATATCCTTTGCCAAAAGCATTTCGTTTTGCTGCGGCCAATCTTTCAAACCTGTACTCGATCATGCTTTTTGCAATTTCCGGGTGCATCATGAGAACAGCGGGATACATCCATAGTTCCGTATCCCAGAAGGCATGTCCGTTATAACCTAATCCGCTCAATCCCATTGGGGATGGAGAATACGCTGCGCCTTCACGCGAAAACGCATACAAATGATACAGCATGGCATGAACATCCTGTTGCGATTGCGCATCTCCTTCAATAATTACATCACTCTTCCACAAATCGTCCCACGCTTTGTTGTGAAATTGCAGCAAACGTTCCCTTCCCTCAAGTTTTGCAAAAAGAGTTAGTCGCTCCGCTTCATTGAGCGGATCGTCATGATGAGCCGAAGTAATAGATGTACCGGCAATTGAAAATTTATATGTTTGTCCTGCAGCGATTTTCCTGCTGAACTTTACAAGATGCATGTTGTTGTCCCACATCTCATGAATCACTCTCGGTTCATGTCCATGGTGCTCGGTAAATAAGAAAGTATTTGACGCGCACATTGTCAATTTTCCTGTCGGACTTTTAGCGGAAGAAGTAAGCAGGCCCACTACCACGTGGGGACGGTCGATTTCGTTATAATAATTCTGAACATCCCGTAATGCATCGGGAGCTTCCATCACGCTCGCCGCGGTGATATTTATATCTTTTCTTGCAGCAACAGAAACATCCATCAGCACAGTGTAGGGCAGATGACGCAAGGCGTAATAAGTATATGTAATGGTGGCTTTGTCGTTGTGCTGGAAAGTTGTGGTAAATGATGCATGACGCATATCGAGCTGCTGCGTCATTCCGCTCACATTGTTTGCACCAATCGATGCGCCATCAATTTCAAGACGCATATTCAACAGGTTAAAGCTTTTGAGGAAGTTGCTCACGCGGCCCCTGCCATATAAATCGTAGGCGCCGGCAAGTACAACATCCTTCACTTTCAGCGGCTCGGCCGAGGATACAATACCTACCATTCCATTAGCGACAGTTTCTCCGTAATAGTTAGCGGGGTCGATGGCGTCGGCCTTCAGGATCCATGGATCCTGGGCGTTGGAACAGAATGTGAAAAGGATAAAACAAAACTTAAGATAAAGTTTTCTCATTATGCAGCGGTTCGTTATGTTATCAACAAATCTACTAATACCTTTACTATATGGAGCTCGGAATTTACACGTTTGCAGATATAACACCCGATCCTGCGACAGGTCGGTTAAGCGCGCACGAACGACTTAAAAATCTTTTGGAAGAAGTTGAGCTTGCGGAGCAGGTTGGCCTTGAAGTTTTTGCTGTTGGTGAACATCATCGTCCCGATTACGCGGTGTCTGCGCCTGCTGTTGTACTGGCGGCAGCTTCAGCACGTACAAAAAAAATCAGGCTTTCGAGTGCGGTGTCGGTTCTCAGCTCCGACGATCCTGTGCGCGTTTTCCAGGATTTTTCAACGCTTGATTTGTTGTCGGATGGACGCGCCGAAATAATGGCCGGACGAGGATCGTTCATTGAATCATTTCCGCTTTTTGGGTATGATCTTAAAGACTATGATACACTTTTTTCAGAAAAGCTTGAATTGCTTACGCAGTTAAATAAATCTGTAAAAGTAAACTGGAAGGGTAAGCACCGCCCGTCGATCAACAACCTGGGCGTTTATCCCCGGCCGTACCAGGATGAGCTTCCTGTTTGGGTAGCTGTAGGTGGCACGCCGGAGTCGGTGATACGTGCGGCAAAAATGGGATTGCCGATGGCCCTCGCCATTATCGGCGGGATGCCGGAACGATTTGTGCCCATCATTGAGCTTTACAGGGAGGCCTGGAAGAAATCAGGCCATTCTGCTGATAATATCAGGACAGGAATAAATTCACATGTATATGTAGCCGAAACATCGCAGCGGGCCGCTGATGAATTCTTTCCCTCATATGCCGAAGTGATGACGAGAATTGGTCGTGAGCGCGGATGGCCGCCAACAACAAGAGCGCATTTTGAAGAAATGCGTTCCCCGCACGGTTCGCTGCTTGTTGGAAGTCCGAAGGAAGTAGCAGATAAGATCCTGTTCGAGCATAACATTTTTGGTAACACGCGTTTCCTGGCACAGATGGACGTCGGCACATTGCCCCACGAAAAGCTTATGAAGTCGATAGAATTGTTTGGCACCGAAGTAGCGCCATTGGTAAGGAAGGCTATCGGTTAATCAGAGGGGAATTTGTAAGCCGTGTGAATTTTTTTCTACACCCTGTGGGGTCTGTTATTTGCACGAAAAATAAGGGCACCGACCACCTGGCCCATTACTCATATGGCGAACGAAAAAGCAACAACCAAACATAGAACGCTGGCCGGAAAAATTCTGCGGATCGTTTTCAGGACGTTGCTCATCATTGTATTGATTTTTGCCACGATCGCCTTACTCATCATCACTCCACCAGTTCAAAATTTTATCAGGCAAAAAGCTACCGCCTGGTTAAGTTCAAAGTTAAACACCACCGTATCGGTCGGTAGGATATATATCGGATTTCCAAAGAAAGTGGTGCTTGAAAATATCTACGTAGAAGATTTGCAAAAAGACACATTGCTCTCGGGCGGTCTCGTGAAAGTAGATGTGAGCATGATGAAGTTATTGAAGAACGAATTGGAGATAAACGATGTGCAACTGTCGGACATAACCGCGAAGGTAAAACGCGTGCTTCCGGATACGGTTTATAATTTTCAATTTATAATTGACGCATTTGCTACGGCGGATACTACACAGAAGACGCCAGCGGACACAACTGGAGGAATGAGGATCTCGGTACGGGATGTTGCACTCGATAAAATCCGTATTGTATATGATGACGTTGTAACAGAAAGCGATATGACATTGTGGTTAGAGCATTTTGATACGCAGATAGATGAATTCGATTCGGAGAAATTGCGTTTCAACGTACCCGAAACAAACCTGAAAGGCATTCGCGCGAATATTTACCAGCGAAAGCCGCTGATGGAACCCGCAGAAATCACACGAGATACAGCTCAGGCCGCGCCGACACAAGCTATTGATCTTGAAGTAGGCACATTCAACGCAAGCGATATACACGTAGACTACGGAAATGATGTTTCTGCATTTTATACCAAATTAGACCTCGGCACCCTCGCGCTCGACGCAGATGATTTGGACATGCAAAACCAGGTTGTGAAACTGGATGGAATTCGCCTCGATAACACCACTGCCCAGATTAAACTCGGAAAGACCGGCAAAGCAAAGCTCGTTGCTGAAGACGCAAAACAGGAAACTCAACAGGCACAAAAGGGATGGCGCGTTGAAGTAAAAGAAATTCAGCTGAACAATAACAACCTCGCATTTACGAACGACAATGAGCCGGCAGTTGCCAAAGGCATGGATTACGCGCATCTCGACGCAAAAGGTGTTACGCTGCATGCCGAAGATTTTCTCTTCGATCCAGACTCTATCGCAGGAAAAATAACTAAGGGCCAGTTATCCGAAAAGAGCGGATTCAGGTTGAACACACTTCAAACACAATTTCTGTACGCATTCAACCAGGCATACCTGCACGATTTGTTGCTGGAAACACCCGGTACCACATTAAGAAGATCAGCCGAAATAAAATATCCATCAATAGAAGCACTGCAGAAAGATCTGGGAAAAATGCAGTTGAATGTAGACCTCGACAACTCTAAAATACAAGTGAAAGATCTGCTTACGTTCGCACCGATGCTTGCTGAACAGCCAGCTTTCTCAAATCCGGAAGCAACGTGGACGGTAAACGGCGAGGTGAATGGAAGTGTGGCGAACATGAATATTGGGACGTTACAACTCAGTGCGTTTAACAATACGGTTGTTGATATTAAAGGCAAAATCGCGGGCCTCCCTGATGGGAATAAAGTGGCCGGCAATCTTTCCATCAATAAAATTCAGACGAGCGGTCGCGATTTGAGAATGTTCATTCCGAAAGGCGCTCTTCCTTCAACGATTACTCTTCCCGAAGTATTCAACCTGAGTGGAACAGTAGCCGGTAGTATGAGAGACGCGAAGGGGAAACTGAATCTTTCGACAGATCTTGGGAACGTGGCAGTTGACGGATCGATAAAAAACGCCACCGACAAAAACAATGCAGATTATAATGCAACCGTCAACACACGTAATGTGAAGTTAGGCACCATCATGCAGAATGATTCGATGTTTGGCGATCTTACGGCGACGGTAAAAGCGTCAGGAAAAGGCTTCGATCAAAAGACAGCCGCCGCAAATATAAATGCAGTAATAAATTCGGTTGTATATAATCGTTATACATACAAAGATATCAACTTTAAAGGCGACCTCGCCAACCAGGTGGCTAATTTCGCATTGAATATCAAAGATCCAAATCTTACAATCGATCTCGATGGCGAAAGCGATATTTCGGGAGAGTTTCCCACGATTGCCCTCAACGCCGTAATAGACAGCATCAATACAAAGCCGCTCAATCTCACCCCGGATACTATCATTTATAAGGGAACGATAACAGCAGATTTCAAAACGACCGATCCCGCAAATCCTGACGGCGAATTGAAAGTAGTGAAGTCGGCGCTGACTATGAATAACCAGCGTTATCCTTTCGATTCAATTTCGGTAATAGCAGGAAAAAGCGATTCGGGAAAATTCGTGCGTTTTAGTTCCGATGTGATGTCGGCGGAGTTGAGTGGCGAATACAATCTTGCTCAACTGGGCGCTGTTTTTCAACGGTCAATTCAACCGTATTATGCATTGGTCGCCGACAGCGCATTTAAAGACACTTTACAGAACTACGATTTTAAACTGAAGGCGAATATCGTAGACGGACCACTGTTGAAAGCCTTTCTTCCAACACTTACACGCATTGAACCGGTAAATATTTCGGGGCGTTTTACAACAAATGATGGCTGGAATATGCACGCCGACGCTCCCCTGGTGCTGATGGGCGTAAACAGAATCCAAAAATTCAGTTTAAACGCCGGCACAAACAACAACTCCATAAGGCTGGTAACAGGTATCGAACAGTTTAGTTCAGGAACGTCGATGAATATTTATGAAAGCACATTGACGGCAAACGTAGCAGATAACAAAATAAACTTTCTTGTTAACCTGAAAGATGTTGAAAAGAAAAATAAGTACAGGCTGGGTGGTCAATTTGATCAATCACAGGATGGCGCGTTGGATTTTAAACTATACCGGGATTCTTTATTGCTCAATTACGATAAATGGCTGATCGCGGAAAATAATCTCATACGCATGAATAAGGGTGACGTGAATGTCACCAACTTCAACATCTCGAACGATGAACAGCAACTCAGCATCAATAGCCAGTCGAGAGAATCAAATTCACCAATTGATATAAAGCTGGGCAAATTCAAAATCAGCACCATCACCGCATTTGCGAAACAAGACACCGCTTTAGTGGACGGAGTAATTAATGGAGCGGTGATGATCAACAATATCGCCACGCAACCAACTTTTACCAGTGATATTACCATTACGGACCTAACCGTGCAGGCAGATACAGTTGGTAACCTGGCTTTGAAAGTAAACAATTCGCAGGCCAATATATTTACTGCGGATGTGTCACTAACCGGAAAAGGAAACGACATTGGCATAAATGGAACGTACCAGGTGAAGCCCGAAAATCAAAGTGTGATAAATCTTGTACTGGACATCCGCAAGCTGCAGATGACTTCGGTACAGGCATTTTCATTTGGAGCGATCGACGATGCATCGGGATTCGTTAACGGCAGATTCGATATTGCGGGAACATTTGACAAACCAGACATCAACGGTAACATAAAGTTTAACCAGGCAGCGCTGAGGCCCGCAATGCTCGGCAGCTATTTCAGGATAGACCAGGAAAAAATCGATTTCGACAATGCGGGTATTCACTTCAAGTCGTTCACTATTCTCGACACAGCAAAAAATAAATTAACGTTAAATGGCGATATCCTTACTTCAAACTTTATCAACTATAAACTCGATCTCGATATTTCAGCGAAAAACTTTGAAGCGCTGAACAGTACAAAACAAAACAACAAACTGTTCTACGGACAATTTTACTTTGATACCGATCTTCATGTAACAGGCACCGAACTACGTCCCTCCGTAAACGGAAGATTGACCGTAAACGACAAGACAAAATTCACCGTTGTTTTACCGCAAACACAACCCGGCGTAGAAGACCGGGAAGGTGTAATCCGGTTTGTTGACATGGATTCGGTGCGAATGGATACCTCACTATTGCTTACGCAGGTTGATTCGTTGGCAACTTCTGACGTAAAGGGAATGGATATTTCGGTAAATATCGAAGTAAACAAGAATGCTGAGCTTACTTTAATCGTTGACGAGGCCAATGGAGATTTTCTGCGGATGAAGGGTACCGCCCAGCTTACTGGTGGAATCGATCCGAGTGGAAAAGTGACGTTAACAGGATCATACGAAATTGAAGAAGGCGCATACCAGTTATCGTTGAATCTTCTCCAACGCAAATTTCAGATTCAGAAAGGAAGTAAAATTGTTTGGCTGGGAGAACCAACGAGGGCCGATGTAAACCTTACAGCTGTATATGTTGCAAAGACCGCTCCTCTTACATTGGTGGAAAATCAAACCCAGGAGACTACCGCCAACCAATACAAGCAGAAACTTCCATTCAACGTTCAGTTGATTTTGACAGGCGAACTTCTGAAACCTGAAATAAAATTTGACATCACTCTTCCTGAACAAACTGACCTGAGAGTTGACGCGCAGGTGATTGAAACCGTAGACACACGGCTCACACAATTACGCGGCCAGCCGTCAGAATTAAACAAACAGGTATTTGCATTGTTGCTTCTCAACAGGTTTGTTGCAGAGAATCCTTTTGCAAGCGGTGCAGGCGGGGGCGGCGGTGTTGAATCTATGGCGCGCCAGAGTGTGAGCAAATTATTGACAGAACAATTAAACAATCTCGCTGCTGACCTTATTTCGGGGGTGGAACTAAACTTTGATGTCGCTTCTACTGAAGATTACACAACAGGTGAGATGCAAAACAGGACCGACCTTAATGTATCACTTTCCAAACAATTGCTTAACGACCGGCTGAGGGTTACCGTGGGAAGCAATTTTGAGCTGGAAGGACCACAACAGGCAAGTCAACGTCAAAATAATCTCGCAGGTAATGTAGCGCTCGACTACCTGCTGAGTAAAGACGGACGTTATCTTTTGCGCGCTTACCGTAAGAATGAATACGAAGGCGCCCTGGAAGGATATATTATTGAAACCGGCGTAAACTTTATCCTGTCTTTTGACTACGACAGCTTTCATGAGCTTCTGAGAAGAAGGGGCAGGCCATCAGTTTCAAAATGAATGTAAGATAAACCGGAGGCATGAGGAACGGAACTATTATAGGATTTTTGGCTTTCGCATTTTTGTTGACGTTACTGACGTCGTGCAGCAATGTAAAATATCTCCCTAAGAACGAATCATTGTATACAGGCGCCGAAATTAAAGTCCGCGCGCCACAACTCAGTAAAAGCAAAAGGAAAACAATCAGCAAACAACTGGCGGCATTAACGAGGCCCAAACCCAACTCGAGCATATTGGGATTGCGACCCAAATTATGGTTCTGGAATATCGGCGGAAATCCAAAGAAAAAATTTTCCATTAAAAGACTCATTAAAAATATGGGCGAACCGCCTGTTGTATTAAGCGATGTAAACGTGGAAAGAAATAATGCAGTACTAAAGAGTTACCTCGAAAACATCGGCTTCTTCACCGCAACAGTCGCAGGTGAGATAGAAAACAAAAACAGGCGCGCCAAAGCGATTTATACTGCTACTCCGGGCAGCGAGTACACCATCAACGAGGTAAAATTCCAATCGGACAGCTCTGTTCTGCAAAAGGCTATTTTAAGGACCAGCCGGCGGACACTTCTTCAACCTAAAAAACCATTCAACCTTGAGGTTGTAAAAGCTGAGCGTACCAGGATCGACGAGCGGCTTAAGAACCAGGGCTTTTATTTTTTCAACCCCGAATACCTCCTCATCGATGTCGACACTACTATTGGCGATCACAAGGTGAATATGTTTGTAAACACCAAACCCGAAACGCCGAAGTTGGCCCGGACAGTTTACCGCATAAAAGATGTAGTAATCTATCCAACTTACAGTATCAGGGGTTCGGGCAGTGATACGAGCAGAAAATATGCTGTAATGCACCAGGGGTATTATGTTGTTGACTCGGCGAAATTTTACAAACCAAAATTATTTCAGCAGGCGATGCAATTCAGTACTGGTGAAATATACAGAAGGCGCGAACATAATGCAACGTTGAACCGCCTTATCAATCTCGGAATTTTCAAGTTTGTGAAAAATCGTTTTGAAATTACCGGCGACACACTTCTTAACGCCTACTATTACCTCACTCCGTTGCCAAAAAAATCCTTGAGAATCGAGTTGGGTGGCAACACGAAATCCAACAACCTGACAGGAACGGAAATTACGCTTGGATTTACAAACAGAAACGCTTTTCGCGGGGGCGAAATATTAAACGTAAGTGTGAGCGCAGGTTCCGAAGTGCAGGTGAGCGGAAACTACAAGGGTTATAACACTTACCGTTTAGGTGCAGAGATGAATATTGCTATTCCGCGATTCATAATTCCATTTGTATATCTCAATCCGCGCGGAGGTTTTGTACCACGCACAAATGTGCAGCTGGCATATGAAATTTTAAACAGAAAGCAACTCTACACTCTTAACTCGTTCAAAGGAGCATATGGTTATACATGGAAGGAAACGTTACAGAAAGAACATACATTCTACCCGATAAGCGTTCAGTATGTGCAACCGGTGAAGGTTACACCTCTTTATCTTGAGCGGCAAAGAGACGACCCTACCCTTCAAAAAGTGGTAGATACGCAGTTTATTCTTGGCGCAAACTATAGTTACCTGCTTAACCAGATGGCCGGACCGAGAATTCCGAGAAATGGTTTTTACTTCAATGGAATGGTTGATGTGTCAGGAAATATCGCCGGTCTTATAAAGAGAAATGTCATCAAAGGTGGAGATACTGCACGGATCTTCGGAGCGCCATTCTCACAATATCTGAAACTTGAAACGGATTTAAGGTACTACCGGCAGTTGGGTAACGATGCGGTGTGGGCATCACGCATTGATGTGGGAAGTGGATTTCCCTATGGCAATTCGAAGGAGCTGCCATTTATAAAACAATTCTTTATCGGTGGAAATAACAGCTTGCGCGCGTTCAGAAGCCGTTCACTTGGTCCTGGAACTTTCCTTGCCACCAGCACGGATGGCGGATTTCTTCCCGATCAATCGGGCGACATCAAGCTCGAACTGAATACTGAACTAAGATTCAAGATTGTGAAACCGGTATTCGGAGCGGCTTTCGTTGATGCAGGAAATATCTGGTTATATAATGATAACCGGGATAAGCCCGGCGCAAAATTTTCGAAAGACTTTTTGAATGAACTCGCAGTAGGAACAGGCCTCGGTGTACGCGTTGATATCAATATTCTTGTCCTTCGCCTCGACCTTGCGTTTCCTGTACGCAAACCCTGGCTTCCTGAAAAAGACAGATGGGTAATTAAGGAGATAGATTTCGGCAGTTCCGATTGGAGAAAAGATAATCTGATTTTCAACCTGGCCATCGGCTATCCTTTCTAAGTGGTGAAATGATTCTACACATACGGGTAAAAACGAGTGGCGCTGTCTTAAGTTTTTCAGGCATAATATTTTAACCAGTATGCCGTAAACATTTCTAACATAATTAAACTTACACAATTATGGCAGACAACACTATGAACCAGGGCGGCCGTCAAAGCGGTTCTGATCAAAATCGTTCAGCCAATCAAGGCCAGGAGTCACAGAGGTCCAACACAGGCAGCCAACAGCAGACAGGACAGTCTGGACAAGGTGGAAGCCAGCAGGGCCAACAGTCGCAACAAGGACAAGGTTCACAGAGCTCTCAACAGAGAGGAAGCGATGCCAACCGTTCTGATGCTGACAGAGAAAACGTTTCACGCTCTCAGGACAGCGAATCAGACATGGACCAGGACATAGATGCTGATCAAAACAAATCAGGATCAGGAAGGTCATCTGGCAAAAGCATGTGATTGCTCCATTTACTTACTAAGAGAAAATCTTCAGGACTATACGTTTTGAAGATTTTTTCTTTTTATTTGAGTAGGTGAGAGACGGCCGCTTTAAGAAATTTTGTTTTAGGCAGACCACTAATCAACCGGATATCTTCGGCAACAGTTGTTTCATTGTCGAGAAATTTGAAAACGGCGGTCATCTGATTAGTGGCAAACAACTTTGTAAAAATCGCAGCTCCCTGCGCATTGTCTTCGGATAAAATTTTCAACAATACGCTGTCATAAAACCTGAACTTTTTGGAGGGTTCCGTTGTTAAAGGGTTGCCCGAATCAATGAGCGCCTGAACAATAGCAGCGCTGTGTTTTTGAATGTTCCTGAATGTATACCCGCTTGAGGCTTTGGTTCGACCCCCAGCTGTTCCGATAAAAAATATCCTTCCCTTCGATTGCGGAAAATTGATATCGGTCATCGGGATCATTCCAAATTCAGATGCAGTGACCGAATACTGGTCACTTTCAAGTTCCAAAAAATTTCTACAATATGCAGATAATGCGCTGTCGTATTCCAGATCATTCAACTTCGCTTTTGAAAATACCGTGTACTCAATAAGGGCCTCACTATCACTAAAAGGCATGACGTAAACGAAGCGCGTATCCCGTTGCTGATCTATCCTGAAATCCATCAATGTCGCCTCTTCGGGGTTGAATTTTTGGAGAGCAGTTTTAACAACCCATCCCCTGAAATGCTGCCATAAAAAATGCTCGCCATCCCTGAGGATATCGACGTCCGGGTTGGTACTACTGAAAATATAATCGGCTTCAATCGCTCTTCCGTTGATTGTAAGCGTCGCACTTTCCCTGGAGCTTCGCAAATTTTGAGCGGTTCCATATTCAACCGAAACATTTTCACAAGTATCGATAATACTAAAACAATAATTATAGAAATCAATTCCCCTTATCATTTTATATGAATAAGGATGAACGTCATGCAGCGCAGAATAGCCATCACTTCCGTGAAACCAAAGTTTGTCCCATTTTTTAAAAACGATTGACTCATACAATCCAGGTTCCTGTTCCCAGAAACACCACGTGCGATCGTTTTCTGATTTTGGTGATTTATCTACAAGTAAAATTTTCTTATCGCGAAAATGTCCGGAATTGATGATATGAATAAGAAGAGAGAGCCCACTCGCACCAGCGCCAACGACGATAAAATGATAGTGATCACTTCTCACGCTTCGCTTTTCACCTTTAATTTATATTTTTTTGCAACCCACAACATACCGAAGCTCTCGCCATCCTCTTTATTGAGATGTTTGTGATGCATTTTATGCGCCCACCTGATGGATTTGACGTACCGGTTGTTGCTCCTGGAAAACCATTTGAAGCGCTGATGAATGATGACATCGTGAACGAGAAAGTATGCAAAGCCATAGGCCATTATACCAAATCCGCACGCCTGGAGCCAGTAGACTTTATCAATCGTTCCAAATAATATCGCCAAAAAGCTGGGCACGGCGAAGATGAAAAAGAACGCATCATTTTTTTCGAAAAAGCCATCGCTTTTCTGATGATGATCCTTGTGGAGTGTCCATAAAAATCCATGCATTACGTATTTATGAGTAAGCCATGTCACTGCTTCCATTACTGCAAACGCAGCAATTACTATAGCGAGGTAAAGTAGCCAATGCATGTTCTTCTATTTTGGGGTGGCGGTTTGCGGAAGATCGGATGACATGAGCCTTTTGACTTCCGGAAATGCGATAAGAAACCATGGAGTAAATTTCCAGGGTTGGATATTTATAGAAGATTCAATTTCGTCGAGCGACATATAGGTGTAGTCCTTCACCTCGTCGGCATCCGGAATTATTTCCCCGTCATATACACCCGTAAATACGTGATCGAATTCATTTTCGGTCAAACCATTATCGAAATCTGCGCGATATGTAAAAGTAAATGCCTCCTTCAAAGGCGTATCAAATCCCAATTCTTCGCGAAGACGTTTGCATGCAGCATCCCTGGTATCTTCACCGGGCGCGGGATGACTGCAACACGCGTTTGTCCACAAACCACCGCTATGGTATTTTTTGTCCGACCGCTGCTGTAACAGCATTTCACCTTTCCTGTTAAAAATAAACACGCTGAACGCACGATGCATCAAAGCTTTCTGATGCGCTTCCATCTTTTCCATTGTGCCGATGGCTTCGTCTGAATCGTTTACCAGTATTACTTCTTTCAAAATTTTTAAATCATTTTTAGTTGGTTCTTTACTCCCGCACGCGCCACAATCAACAGTTTCTGAAAGTCGGGTACCCGTATTCGCTGACGGAATATCCGCGAAGCGTGTACCTGTTTTATGCGCCTGAACAATGAGAAATAGTATTTAAATGCCACATATACACCGAATCTCGCCTTCCACGGAAGTAACAATATTCCTTTGTACCCATTTTCAAAATCCGAAGCTATATCTTTTTCTATTTCCTTTTTGTTATCGGTACTGAAGTTAGTGAAATCAACGCCGGGAAAGTAAACTCTCGACAGGTCATTGTAATCAGAGGCGACATCCCTCAGAAAATTAACTTTTTGAAAAGCGGCTCCCAGCGACCTGGCTGCCGGCGCAAGCTTTTGATACTCCGTGTGATTGCCATCGCAAAACACATATAAACACATCAACCCTACTACCTCGGCGCTGCCAAAAATGTACTCGTTGTATGATTTTTCGTTATAGGTAGTGGCCTGAAGATCCATTTCCATGCTCCGGAAAAAAGCATAAATCAGTTCATGGTCAATGGCATACCTGTTAATCGTTTGCTGAAAGCTATCTAAAATCGGGTTAAGGCTTATACCATTTTCTATTGCTTCAAATGTATCCGTACGAAATTTCTGCAAAAGCGTTTTCTTGTCATGATCGTGAAATGTATCAACGATCTCATCTGCAAAGCGCACGAAGCCATAGATATTATAGATTGGCTGTCGCAGCTCCGGGTGAAGAAGTTTGATGGCTGAAGCAAAAGATGTACTGTAGCTCTCAGTGGTCGTTTTGCTGCATTGCCGGCTTACCGCGTGAAATGTTTCAATGTTCATGACTGTTCGTTTTGATACCTGTGCGCTACACCGGCCACTACTTCGCCGCTTATTAAGCTGGGCGGCACCCCCGGCCCTGGCACAGTTAGCTGGCCTGTGTAATAAAGATTGCTGATCTTACTGCTTTTACATTTTGGTTTTAGAAATGCGGTCTGGTTGAGCGTGTTGGCCAATCCGTATGCATTTCCGTTGAAAGAATGGTACTCATTTACGAAATCGCTTGTGGCGAAAGATTCTTTGTAGATGATGTTGCCTGATATTTTTTCGCCCGTGTGTTTCTCGAGTCTTTTCACGATCATGTCGAAGTAATGTTCGCGAAGCCATTCATCGTCGTCGAAGAGGCCGGCGGAAATGGGTACGAGGAAGAAAAGATTTTCGCACCCGGGTGGTGCAACCGATGCATCGGTTACAGAGCTGGCGCACACATAGAACAACGGATCCGTTGGCCACGATCTCGTTTTATAAATTTCCGTGCTGTGCGTTTCGAAAGGCGCATCGAAAAAAAGATTATGGTGCCTGATGTTGTTTAGTTTTTTATCGAGGCCCACGTAATAAATGAGGCACGATGGCGCCAGTTTCCGTCTCTGCCACCACGCTGAAGAATAGCTTCGATACCTGGCGGGCAATAATTTCTGCTCTATGAAATGATAGTCTGCGCTTCCTATTACCACATCGGCGTGATAGTCGTTCAAATCTGTTAGCACACTATTAATCCGTGAATTGGAAATTTCGAATCCTGTTACGTGTTCATTGAAAAAGAATCGCACGCCCAACTCTTTCGCGAGCTTATGCATACCATCTACAACACTGTACATGCCGCCCTGCGGATACCACGTGCCGCCATTGATATCGGCATGGTTCATTAAAGTGTAAAGAGCGGGCGTGTTTTCAGGATGCGCGCCAAGAAAAAGTATGGGAAATTCAAGAAGCTGCCTGATTGCCGGGTGTTTAAAAAATTTCGAAATGTGCGTTCTGACAGAAGTAAACATATCGAGTTGCATCATGCCTTTCATCACTTCCCGATCGGCAAACTCGGTGAGGCGAAGTCCTGGTTTGTACACCATTTTTTGCATGCCCATCCTGTATTTGAAAGATGCTTCGTCGAGAAATTTTTCGAGGTTTTTCGCAGCGCCTGGTTCCCATTGTTCGAAGAGCCGCTTCAGATTTTCAACGCCGTGAGGGATGTCGTCGTAATGATCGTTCCAGAAAACACGATAGGATGGATCAAGTAGCGAAAGAGAATAATAGTCGCATACATTTTTTCCGAATGCGGCAAAATAGCGCTCAAACACATCAGGCATCCAGTACCAGCTCGGACCCATGTCGAAATGAAAACCACTTTTACTCAACCTGCGCGCCCTGCCGCCGGGCATCGAATGTTTTTCGATCACCGTAACGTCGTAGCCGGCCTTCGCCATGAACGATGCCGACGACATTCCTGAAAAACCACTACCGATAATGATCGCTTTCTTACCCATTTATTGTTTAATAACCTGCTGTTTAAAATTAAACAAACGATGTGCCGCGGCAAAATGATTTTCAGCCTACTTTGTTGAAGAATAATGGCTTATGTGCGGGGGAAAGTTAAACAGAGGTGAGACGTGAGACGTGAGGCGTGAGAAACACTAACTGTCATCCCGAATCCCGCCGAAGGCGGGTGAGGGATCTGCGGAGAAACGAAACAGCAGAGGGCGTGAGGCGTGAAGCGAAGGAGCTAAACTGTCATCCCGAATCCCGCCGAAGGCGGGTGAGGGATCTGCGGAGAAGCGATTCGAGCATTAAGCCGCTAAATGAAAAATGACTTCGTCGAGCGTTTTGCCGAAAGTTACGCCGGCAGGAATTTTTTTGGCGTATTGGTGTGTGACTCTGCCAGAGATTACCAGGGGAGTATTATTAGTATTCTGCCTGAGGTGAATGAGATATTTTTCGAAATTGAATTTTGCCGGCAGGCTGGTGAGATGGGTGTAAAGAATGCCGGGTTGTTTAGTGTTGCAGACATACGCAAGTTCCTCAACAGGCACATCTGCTCCCAGGTAAATAGTATCGCGGCCTTTCAGTTTCAGGAGGTATTGTACGTAAAGTAAGCCGAGTTCGTGGTACTCTCCATCCGGAAGAAAAAGCACAACAGTTTTTCCGTTTGTATTGTCTACTTTAACCTCTTCTATTCCTTTAATCAACTTTTGTCTTACAATATTGCTTACAAGATGTTCCTGGGCAACACGCACATGGTTTGTCATCCAGAGAATGCCGACTTTATTCAAAAACGGGAATATGAGGCTAACTATAGTGCTTTCAATTCCGTTGGTATCTACGTACCTGTCAATTATTTTTTCGAATTCGTTCGGGTTCAGGTCGATCATCTGTTTCAGCATATCGTTAATGAGCATATCGTGGCGCGCGGAAGTGGAAGTGAGCGACAGAATTTTTTCACTTATTTCGTCGGGGGTCATTTTATCTATCGAAGAAACCCGGTATCCGTTCTTATTCAGTAAGGCGACGTTTAATAACGTTTTGAGCTCTTCTGAGTCGTAGTGCCTTATGTTTGTTTGCGTTCGGCGCGGTTTGAGGAATGAGTACCGCTGCTCCCATATGCGTATCGTATGAGCCTTTATGCCAGAAAGGTTCTCAAGGTCCCTGATAGTAAACGCGTTCATACAAGAACTGTTTGTAAAATTTTCGGGCCAGCAGCCTTATATCGTGCTATTAAGCAGCGAACCGGCATCGAGGAGTTGTTTGATGGTGTCGTTGAGGTGACCGGCTGTTTGCAGGGCGGCGAGGTGACGAACATGATGAAGATCGGTGCCCAGGAAATCAACATACTTGTTTTTTATCAGCATGTTCCCAATTTCCTGCGGTCCTTTGCCGTAATATCCTGCGAGCGAAAGAAGGTTTACCTGGAAAAAGTACCCGGCTTCACGCAACTCATCATACATTTTGGTTTTTCCAAAATAGAGATACCGCTCAGGATGGGCGATGATGGGTTGATAACCTGCCATCTGCACATTAAACAGTTTCTCCTTCAAATCAAGAGGAGCGCTGACGAAAGAAAACTCAACAAGCACCCAATTATCTTTAATAGTAAGGAGCCGCTGTCCGTCTTCAATCAATTCATCTACATGGTAATCGAGAAAATATTCTGCGGCAAAGTTGATCGGAACGTCGAGCTTGTTTTCTTCCAGGGACGCTTTCAATTCATTATAACGCGGACTAATTGTACCGGAATTATTTTTGAAAATATCCCACAATACATGCGGAGTCGTAACAAACTTTTGAAACCCGAGCTCTCTTAATCCATTGATAAGGGTTATCGAATTCTCAACATCCGTCGCGCCGTCATCCACTCCCGGCACGAGGTGCGAATGCATGTCCGTTACAAGTCCACTGAAATCAGGAGGGTGCCGCGAAGTTTTTTTAAAAATAGAAAACATGGGTAAGTTGAAATTAGTTTGTCACCTGGTACGATATTCCTTGTAAACGGATGCAATGCCTTCTTCGAGACTAATCTTTGGTTTCCAGCCAAGCGACATCAGTTTCGACGTATCCATCAATTTACGCGGCGTGCCATCTGGCTTTTCGCGATCGAAAATAATTTCACCGGCATAGCCGGTAATCTTCTTCACTAATAATGCCAGATCGCGGATGGAAATATCTTTTCCATATCCAATATTAACAAACTGCTTTTCATTGTAGTGCTGCATCAGGTAAAAGCAGGCATCTGCGAGGTCGTCTGCATGCAGAAATTCGCGCAATGGATTGCCTGAACCCCACACCGTTACGGAGGGTTGTTTACTCAAAACCGCCTCATGAAATTTCCTGATCAACGCAGGCAGCACATGTGAATTTTCAGGATGATAGTTATCGTTGGGACCGTACAGGTTAGTCGGCATTACTGAAATAAAATTGCAACCGTATTGATCGTAATATGCCTCGCACATTTTCAATCCTGCAATTTTTGCGATGGCGTATGGTTCGTTTGTAGGTTCGAGCGGACCAGTAAGCAGGTACCCCTCTTTCAAAGGCTGTTCAGCCAATTTAGGATATATACACGATGACCCGAGAAACATTAACTTCTTCACTTTACTGAGATAAGCCGAATGAATAACATTCGCCTCTATCATCAGGTTATCGTAGAGAAATTCTGCCCGGTATATATTGTTGGAAAAAATTCCGCCCACCTTCGCAGCAGCAAGAAAAACATAACCGGGTTTGTCATTCCTGAAAAACGATTCCACGGCTTCCTGCTTACGGAGGTCAAGTTCCGAAGACGTTTTCAACAAAAGATTATCGTATCCTTCTTTCTTCAACTTTCTTACGATCGCTGAACCAACCATTCCATTATGTCCAGCCACGTATATCCTGTCCTTCTTATCCATT
>JAEUVS010000060.1 GCA_016786745.1 Chitinophagaceae bacterium
TTTTCTGTGGCACTATCTGTTGACGCCTGAACGTCACCCGGCTGTTAACCGGTGCATTGCTCTATGCTGTCCGGACTTTCCTCGAGCCGCAAGCGGATCGCGATAGTTCGGTTTGTAGTAATTGCTTCGCAAGAATACCCCCCTGCGGGGTCTTTTTTAAAAATTTTCTTTCTTTAAAAAAAGAAAAAAAGATCAACGTATGTTGCTTCAGAACAGCCCCCTGCAGGGTCTTTTTTTAAAAAATTTTTCTTTTTCAAAAAAAGAAAAAAAATCAACGTATGTTGCTTCAAGAACATCCCTGCGAGTCTTTTTTAAGAATGTTCCTGTCGCAGGGATAAGCCTGAAGCCTGCGGCGCTTTAATTCTCTGGCTTTTTACAGCATTTCGGAAGCTGTTCGTACGATTCCTCGTTTGCTGTAACATCATCCGCGTCGTAACCGATATTGGCGATGGCAGTCTTTATATTCTCAATGTTCGTTCTCTCCGCGTAGTAAGTAACCTTTGTCTGTTTCTTTTTGTAGTCAACATTCACTTTAGAAACGCCCTCTTCACGAACCATGTATTTTTCAATACGCTGTTTGCACATCTGGCATTGTACGGTCGGAGTGTTAATGGTTACAGTTTGCAAGCCTTTTTTCGCCTGCCCGAAACTGGTAGATACAGTTCCAACGATGATTACGGCCAGCAGGAATAGATTCTTCATGGGTAAAAATTTTGATAAAATTAATCAAAAACCCGTCCAGGTGGAAGGGTCGTCCTGCCACTTTAACAAAACGCCTTCCTGGTCGGAAGTAACAATACCCTTTTCAATCGCAAGACTTATCATCACAGGATAATTTGTAAGCGAATAGCTCGTAACGGCAGCCCTTTCAAATGCCTCTTTCGCTGCCGAAAAACCATAGTTAAATATCGCAACCATCCCCATCACCTCGAGATCAGCTTTTCGCAACGCCTCAACTACCTGCAAACTGCTTTTCCCGGTCGAAATCAAATCTTCCACAACAACGGTTTTCTGCCGGGGTTCAAAAAAGCCTTCTACCTGGTTGCCGAGCCCATGCTCCTTCGGTTTGGGACGTACATAAACAAACGGAAGCTTCAACTGGTCGGCCGCCAATGCGCCCCACGCAATACCGGCTGTTGAAACACCCGCGATGAGATTCGCTTCAGGAAACTTTTCAAAAATCAGGTTGCACATTTCCGATTTGACAAATTCCCGGATATAGGTAAATGAAAGCACCTTCCTGTTATCGCAATAAATAGGACTTTTCCACCCCGAGGCCCAAGTATAAGGCTTGTCAGGACTGAAAGTAACAGCTTTTACCTGTAATAATTTTTCAGCTACGAGCTTTTCGTTTGTCATGCCGCGAATTTATAATCTTAGTTTTGCTGCAAAGAAAAAATTTATGTCAGTCACCGTTTATACAGAAGATGAGGCACAGCAGGTGAACGATATTGAATCATTCAGCCGGAACTATACACTCATAAAGGCTGCCGGTGGCGTTGTTGGTAACGACAGTGGCCGTGTTTTACTGATCTTCAGACGTGGCAAATGGGATCTTCCGAAGGGAAAGCTGGAAGATAACGAGCCCGTGGAATTATGCGCCGACAGGGAAATAAAAGAAGAAACAGGACTCACCAAACTACAGCTACGTAAACCTTTAATCATCACCTATCACACCTATACTGAAAGGGGAAAATCGATCCTCAAGGAAACTCACTGGTTCCTCTTCGACGCACCCGGAAAACAAAAACTCAAGCCACAGACTGACGAAGATATTATGAAGGTTGATTGGATAACGCGGGAGGATTTACCGATGTTTGTTGACAACACCTACCAATTAATCAGGGATGTATTGCGCTCCGCCGGTTTTTAGCAATTGCTTTTGAAACTACTTCCGGAAGAAAAGGTGTAACATCTCCCCCGTTTCTTATTACGTCGCGAACGAGTGTGGAAGCTACCGACGTGTATTGAGGAAGACACGTAAGAAATACCGTTTCAATTTCAGGGTCGAGACTGCGGTTCATGTCGGCAATCGCTTTTTCATATTCAAAGTCGTTAACGTACCTGATGCCGCGGATAATAAAATTGGCTCCTACTTTCTGGCAGCACTCAACGGTTAGTCCCTCGTATATTATTACTGAAACGTTCGGCTCGTTTTTAAAAATCTCATTCACCCACTGCAAACGCAGTTCTTCCGAAAACATGGCCGTTTTATTGGCATTGCGACCTATACCTATCACAAGTTTATCGAATAGCGGCAGCGCCCGCTGAATAATGTCGAGGTGGCCGATGGTAATCGGGTCGAATGTTCCAGGGAAAAGCGCAACGCGTTTCATTTTGAAGTCTCTAAAGTTATAAAATGTTTTTCGTGTGGCGTGACGCGTGAGCCGTGAGTTTGTTTGACAATTCACGCTTCACGTTTCACGTTTCATACCTCCCCACTCTGTCCAGATAACAAGTATAACACCGCCATCCTCACTGCCAATCCATTTTCTACCTGCTGGAGTATGATAGATTGTTTGCTGTCGGCTACATCGCTATCCAACTCCACTCCCCTGTTAATCGGGCCGGGGTGCATGATCACAATTTCTTTATCCAGGCTGTCGAGCAGTTTTTTATTTATGCCGTATGCCAGGCTATACTCGCGCAGCGAAGAAAACAACACCTGGTTCTGGCGCTCAAGCTGAATGCGAAGTACGTTTGCCACATCGCACCATTCGAGGGCCTTTCGCAGGTTATACTCTACTCTCACATCAAATGCTTCCTTCATATACTTTGGTATCAGCGTCGGTGGGCCCGCCACTGTTACTTCTGCACCCATTTTTTTAAGGAGGTATATATTGCTTAGCGCTACGCGCGAATGCATGATATCTCCTATAATCGCAATCTTCTTTCCTTCAAGAGCGCCGAGTTTGTCTCTTATAGAAAACGCGTCGAGAAGGCCCTGGGTTGGGTGCTCGTTGATGCCGTCACCTGCATTAATGATGGAAGCCGGAATATGTTTGGCAAGAAAGTGTGGCGCCCCTGTGGCGCTGTGCCTGATCACGATCATATCCACTTTCATGGAAAGGATGTTGTTCACTGTGTCGAGAAGTGTTTCGCCTTTCGATACCGATGAATTGCCGATCGTAAAATTGATGGTATCGGCGCTCAGCCTTTTTTCAGCAAGTTCGAATGAGATTCGTGTTCTTGTAGAATTTTCAAAAAACAGGTTGAGAATGGAGTAGTCGCGAAGTGCGGGCACCTTTTTTACAGGTCTTTGTAAAACTTCTTTAAACTGAACCGCTGTATCTAAAATTATCCGGATATCGTTGGGAGTAAGGTCCCGGATGCCAAGTAAGTGTTTTACTGAAAGTTGCATTTCAGATGGCGAAGTTATGCGATTAATTTTAATTTCCTTCCAACAATACTACCTCCTGCTTTTTGTCTCTCGATTTCCAGAAAACCTTTACGCGCTGGGATATAATCGAGTCGATTGCCTTTCCAACGTAGTCGGGCTGAATAGGCAATTGCCTGCTGAATCTTCTGTCAATTAACGCGCATAGTTCAACCTTTGAGGGACGGCCGAAGTCGAGCAGTGCGTCGAGTGCTGCTCTTATGGTTCTGCCTGTATGCAGCACATCATCTATCAGCACTACATTTTTATTTTCTATCGTGAAAGGAATTTTCGTTTGGTTGGGAACGTGTATTTCTTTCCTGATATCGTCCCTGTAAAAAGTGATATCAAGAATTCCGTACCTGATTTTTTCGGCTGGAATTATTTTCTTCAATTCTTCGACGATGCTATCAGAAACAAATACGCCGCGGGGCTGCAATCCAACGAGTACAGTGTTTTGCAATCCGGGATGATTTTCCAGTATCTGATGGCTCAGCCTTTTGATGGTAATGTCAAGTTGTTGTTCGGTGAGTACCGTCTTCAATCAATCTATTTTTTATAAAATTAGCGAAAGGGCGAAGATATTTCTAAGAAGATCTTTGTAAATAAAAAAAGGTTGCCGGATGACAGCAACCTTTTTGTAAAAAGTTTTTTTTGTTAGGTTAGATCTGGTTGGAAATTACCTTCTGCGGGCAGATGCGCCTCCACCGAAAGTTTTGAAAACGCCGATCTGGAATACGCTGTTTTTCACGCTTACGTCTCCATCATCGTCATCAGCAATGCTGCTTAAGCCGAGATTGTAACGGGCGTTTACACCGAAGCCAGATTCAGCCATTTCATAACCAATGCCGAAAGCCCAGCCAAAATCGATTCCCTTGAAGTTATCTTTTACGTCAACATCAACTTCATCGGTTTTTGCTTTAGCGCTCAACAGGAAACCAAGCTGAGGACCAGTTTCGCCGAAAAAGCCTGAAGAAGAAGTGTACTTACCGAGAATGGGAACGTTTAGATAACCCAGGGCAAACTTCGAATCAATATCGTCATCATCGAATTTTGCACCTTGTCCCGAATACATCAGCTCGGGCTTAACAGTGAAATTTTCAGCGATAGGAACTTCAACGAAGCCTCCAAGGTTAAAACCAAGTTTCGACTTGAAATCGTCGGCGTCATCGCCAGCGAGACCAGCAATGTTTAAGCCGGCTTTGGCACCAAACTTTATCTGGGCCTGGGCTACGATCAAAGAGGAAGCAAAGAAAACTAACAGAATACCTTTTTTCATAATAGTGGCATTTAATTGACGCAAAGTTATACATATAATTCTCAAAACAAAACAGTTAGCCAACATTTTTAAAAGTTAAAAAAAGCGGTTATTGATGATTGGTAGTTGCAACATCAATTATTTCTCATCGAGAAAACTATAACCGTAATTTGTTGGAGGATTAAATGTTTCCTTGATTGTCCTTGCGCTGAGCCACCTGTATAAATTTAATATTGAACCAGCTTTATCATTTGTACCACTCGCTCTTGCACCGCCAAAAGGCTGTTGACCCACAACAGCGCCGGTCGGTTTATCGTTAATATAAAAGTTACCTGCAGCATGCCGCAGCTTTTCTGTGGCCAATTCAACCGCATGCCTGTCGCGCGCGATGACAGAACCCGTAAGCGCATATGGCGAAGTTGTGTCAACAAGCTCCAGTGTTTCTTCGAAGTTCGCGGCATCATACACGTATATTGTGAGCACAGGTCCGAATATCTCTTCACACATCGTTACATAATTCGGATCCTTTGTTTCGATCACCGTTGGCTGAATAAAATAGCCCTTCGATTTATCGCACCTCCCTCCTGCCAATATACTTACATCCGGGTTCGATGAAGTGTCTTTGATGTATTTCTCAATCCTGTCGAAACTTTTTTCGTCTATCACAGCGTTGATGAAATTCGAAAAGTCTTCAACGCTTCCCATCGAAAAACTGTTAATGCCTTTAACAAGTTTATCTTTTACCGCATCCGCAATATTTGAAGGAATATATGCACGCGATGCTGCCGAACATTTTTGTCCCTGGAATTCAAACGCGCCCCTGAGCAACGCTGTTGACACCACATCCGGGTCAGCGCTTTCATGCGCAATAACAAAATCTTTGCCTCCTGTTTCTCCAACAATTCGTGGATACGATTTATAGTTACTCATATTCGCACCGATCGTCTTCCACATCTCATTAAACACTCCTGTTGATCCGGTAAAATGAACTCCCGCGAAATCGCGATGACTGAAACAAATTTTTCCAATCGTGGGTCCGTCTACGTACAACAGGTTGATCACACCTTCCGGCAGGCCCGCTTCAATAAGAATACGCATGAACATTTGCGCGCTGAATATCTGGGTGTGCGCAGGCTTCCACAAAACAACATTTCCGCACATCGCGGCCGAAGTGGGAAGATTGCCGCCTATGGCTGTAAAATTGAATGGTGTTACCGCCAGCACAAATCCTTCTAATCCGCGATACTCCATCCTGTTGTGCACGCCTTGCGCACTCGATGGCTGCTGCCTGTATATCTCGCTTAAATAATGAACATTGAAACGGAGAAAATCAATAAGCTCACATGCGCTGTCTATTTCTGCCTGGTACACATTTTTACTCTGGCCGAGCATTGTTGTACCATTCATATGATAACGGTATTTTGTTGCGATAAGATCAGCGGCTCTAAGAAAGATGTTTGCCCTGTTCTCCCAACTTAACGCGGCCCATTTTTCAC
This sequence comes from Chitinophagaceae bacterium, assembly GCA_016786745.1. GTDB lineage: Bacteria > Bacteroidota > Bacteroidia > Chitinophagales > Chitinophagaceae > Flavitalea. The sequence goes on from JAEUVS010000060.1 coordinate 6,131, forward strand.
GCGCGGCCAACGCTGCATCGATTGCATCACGAATGTGCGATTCATCGCCTTCGTGAAATTTGCCAAGCAGGTGCAAAGTTTCATGAGGTGGCCGGAGTTCAATTAATTTATTTGTACGCACTTCTTTTCCGCCGATATACATCGGGATATCTGCCTGGATGCTTTTGAGCTCCTTTAATACTTTTTTCTGTTCGGATTTTTCTTTTGAGCCCGGTGCGTAGTTAAGCACGGGTTCGTTTTGGGGTAACGGGTAAGCGAAGTATCCAAGGTTCATGTGATTCTTTTTTTAGGTCATCAATTCTGCGTCTCCTTTTCCATCATCAGGTAAGCTTTTATAAATCCGTCGAGGTCGCCATCCATAACCGGTTGAACATTTCCTACTTCATAGTCGGTACGATGGTCCTTGATCATTTTATATGGATGAAAAACGTATGAACGTATCTGCGAACCCCACTCGATTTTTTTCTTCGTGCTGTTCACTGCGTCTTTCAACTCATTTCTTTTCCGAAGTTCCTCTTCATACAAACGGCTCTTCAGCATTGTCATTGCTTTCTCGCGGTTGCCAAGCTGTGAACGTTCCGTCTGGCACACAACCACAATTCCGGTAGGAATGTGTGTGAGCATTACTTTTGTTTCTACTTTGTTTACGTTTTGCCCGCCTGCGCCGCCACTTCTCGCTGTTTCCATCTTCACATCCGCTTCCTTTACATCAATGTTAATCGTATCGTCAACTAACGGATACACAAATACGGAGCTGAACGATGTGTGCCTGCGCGCGTTGCTGTCGAAAGGTGAAATTCTCACAAGGCGGTGCACGCCGCTCTCTGCTTTAAGAAAGCCATAAGCGAATGGTCCGTCGAACTGAAGGGTTGCGGTTTTTATACCGGCACCGTCTCCCCAAACCCAATCGAGTTCGGTTACCTTCCAGCCCTGCCGTTCGCCATACATGCGGTACATGCGCGCGAGCATCTCGGCCCAGTCCTGGCTCTCTGTTCCCCCGGCGCCGCTGTTTATCTGCAGCACAGCAGGAAGTTCATCTTCAGGTTCGTTAAGTGTACTTTTAAATTCCGCCTCTTCAACAAGGCGCAGCGCATTGGTATAAGCTTCTTTTGTTTCTTCTTCAGAAGCCTCACCGGCTTTCCAGAAGTCGTACAGCACCGCGAAATCTTCCACAGCGGTGTCAACCGTTTCATACAATTTTACCCAGAATTCATTAAGCTTGATATTCCGCAGTATTTCTGTAGCCCGTTTGTTATCGTCCCAGAAGCCGGGCGATAATGAAAGTTGTTTCTCCTGGTTTATCTTATCCTGTCTGTTAGCGACGTCAAAGAAACCTCCTCAGGACAACTACACGGTCCCTCATAGACTTAATCTGATCTTGTGTCATAGCGCGCGAAGATAAAAAAAACCTCACTATGTTGCCACAGTGAGGTTCTATTGATAATGAAGTCTGGATTAATAATCCATTCCGCCCATACCAGGTGCACCACCAGGATGAACGTGAGCTTCTTCTTTCTTCGGTTTGTCTGCAACAACACATTCTGTGGTGAGCAGCATACCTGCGATTGAAGCTGCGTTTTCGAGCGCAACCCTTGCAACCTTTGTAGGATCAATTACACCAGCGGCAAAAAGGTTCTCGTATTCTTCCGTGCGGGCATTGAACCCGAAATCGGTTTTCCCTTCTTTAACTTTCTGCACAACGATCGATCCGTCGATACCAGCATTTGCTGTGAGTATGCGAAGAGGCTCTTCCAGAGCGCGGCGCACGATGTTCATACCTGTAAGTTCATCTGCGATCTGACCCTTTACTTTTGCTTCAAGCGCTTCGATTGCGCGGATGTAAGCAACGCCACCGCCCGGAACGATACCTTCTTCAACAGCTGCCCTTGTAGCGTGGAGAGCATCGTCTACACGGTCCTTCTTTTCTTTCATTTCAACTTCAGTTGCTGCGCCAACATAGAGTACTGCTACGCCGCCGGCGAGTTTCGCGAGGCGCTCCTGCAATTTTTCCTTGTCGTAGTCTGAAGTAGTATTTTCAAGCTGCGACTTGATCTGGTTTACGCGGCCTGTGATATCTTCTTTCTTTCCTTTACCACCAACGATTGTCGTGTTGTCTTTATCAATTGTAACAGATGCAGCCTGTCCGAGTGAGCTGAGGTCAGCTCCTTCGAGTTTATGGCCGAGTTCTTCGCTCACCACAGTTCCGCCTGTAAGAATGGCGATATCTGTGAGCATTTCTTTTCTTCTGTCGCCGAAACCGGGGGCTTTTACAGCAGCCACCTTGATGGTTCCGCGAAGTTTGTTTACAACGAGTGTTGCGAGCGCTTCACCTTCGAGGTCTTCTGCAATGATCAGCAGCGGACGTCCACCCTGCGCAACTTTTTCCAGGATATGAAGGATGTCCTTCATAGCGGAAATCTTCTTGTCGTAGATGAGGATGTATGGGTTCTGCAGCTCAGCTTCCATTTTTTCGCTGTTGGTAACGAAATATGGAGAGATGTAACCGCGGTCGAACTGCATACCTTCTACCACATCAACTGTAGTGTCGGTACCTTTTGCTTCTTCAACTGTGATTACGCCTTCTTTTCCAACTTTTGTGAAAGCTTCGGCGATCAGTTTGCCGATTGTTTCATCGTTGTTGGCGGAGATAGACGCTACCTGCTGAATTTTGTTGCTGTCGCTGCCTACAGTCTGGCTTTGTTTTTTGAGATTTTCCACAACCAGTTCAACGGCTTTGTCGATACCGCGTTTCAGGTCCATCGGGTTTGCACCGGCTGCGACCATTTTAAGTCCTTCGGAGATGATAGACTGTGCGAGTACAGTTGCAGTGGTGGTTCCGTCGCCGGCGATGTCAGCAGTTTTGCTGGCTACTTCTTTCACCATCTGGGCGCCCATGTTTTCGATGAGGTCTTCCAGTTCAATTTCTTTAGCAACTGTAACACCGTCTTTAGTGATAGCCGGGGCTCCGAATTTCTTCTCGAGAACCACGTTACGTCCTTTAGGGCCAAGTGTAACTTTTACCGCGTTGGCCAGAACATCAACCCCTCTTTTCATCTTATTGCGGGCGTCGATGTCGAAATATAATTGTTTTGCCATGTTATGGATAAATTTAAAAGTTCAGTCTTTAATATCTGTTTCTTGATTTGTTCCGTGGAGTGCTTAAACGATGGCGAGGATGTCGCTTTCTCTCATAATGAGCAGGTCGTCGCCGTCGATCTGGATTTCAGTTCCTGAATATTTGCCGTAGAGTACAGTGTCTCCTACTTTCACGGTAACGGGCTCGTCTTTTTTACCGGGACCGGCTGCTATAACCGTACCTCTCTGTGGTTTTTCTTTTGCAGTGTCGGGGATGATGATGCCTCCGGCAGTTTTTTCTTCTGCTTTAGCTGGTTTCACGATTACCCTGTCGTGCAGAGGGGTAACCTTTAAATTGTTAGCCATAGTTGTAGCAAGTTTTAATTTAAAGTTTTTTCAATTGTAGAGCTGCCATAAAGCAGGCGGCAAAGGTAATCGAATTCTATACCAATCGGTAAGAAAAGCCAATTTTTCAGTTTTTGAAGTAAGTTTTGGCAGGGGATGTGTCAATGTTTTCACATACAACCAAAAAAATAAAAATCTCCCTACCTTCGCCCGCTCAAATAGTTCTTGCAGGTATGATCAGCAGAAGAAATATCAGGGTGAAAGTGATGCAAACGTTGTATTCCCTGGAAACGCAGGATGCCCCGATATCTTCAACCGACGCGGTTAAGTTATTAAAGAAACAGTTGGACCAGAGCCGTGAACTCATCGTTTTTATGGCTTATTTCATTACAGAAGTCGCCCGCTATTCCGAAACCGACGCCAGGAACAAGGCCTCCAAATACATCCCATCAGCAAAAGATCTTACAGTAAACACAAAAATCGCCGGCAACGAGGTGCTCTGGAAAATCATGGAGCATCCATCCTACATACAGGCGCTGAAAGAAGACAAACCGCATCTTACAAACGACCCTGAAATTACCCGGAAAATTTACTCCGACCTGGCTGCCAGCGAGAAGTACCGTGAATATACGAGCGTCGCGGCGAGAGAACGGAAAGACGAAAAGGAAATGATCGAATTCATCCTCACCGACCTCCTTCTGCCCAGCGACACGTTCACCGGTTTTATCGAAGAAAAATTCCCTAATTGGGACGATGACGCCGAAATGGCCCAGACGCTCCTGCTCTCGCTTATTGCCAGGCCGGCGGCATTCAACTTCCAGGAAACCATCAGCCCGGAAAAATGGGACTTTGCGAAAGAATTATTGAAAACGACAATAGATAAAAAAGAAGTGGCACTTGAATACATCAAACCCAAACTAAAAAACTGGGACCCCGACCGGATTGCCGTGCTCGACATGCTGCTGATGCGGATGGGCGTGTGCGAATTTCTCTTTTTTGAAACGATTCCGCCCAAGGTGACCATCAACGAATACATTGACCTGGCAAAAGAATACAGCACGCAGCAAAGCGGCCAGTTTATCAATGGTATTCTCGATAATATCCATAAAGATCTTGTAAAAGAAGATAAAATGCACAAAGTGCCATTCAAACAGCCCTAATTGAAGGCCTTTGGCTAAATTTGCAAAAATTAAACAATGACCGTACGATCCCTGATCTTTTTAACCTTCGTAAGTTTTGCGGCAGCCTGCGGCAGCACTGATGCGCCTAAGGATATTGATGCCATAAGAAATGAAAGTTCAAAAGAGCTCACTACCATCGAATGGATCGATTCAGTAAGAAACTTCGGGAACATTAGCGAAGGACAGAAGTTGTCGGTTTCGTTCAGGTTCAAAAACACGGGCAACAAACCTCTCGTGATACAATCCGTTCACCCTGCATGCGGTTGTACAGTAGCCGACTATCCTAAAGAGCCGATTGCTCCCGGGCAGGAAGGCGAAATTACCGGGGAATTCAACAGCGAGGGACGTGAAGGCCAGAACCACAAAGAAATTACCGTTCGTACCAACACCGCGGCGCATTCGCACAACCTGGTATTCGATGTGAATGTGGTGGCCAAACCACAGCAGCAGGCCCAGGCTCCGGCAAATTAATTTATTCAACAAGTATAATAACACCTACATTTTATCATGACACTCACAGCTATCTTACTACAGGCAGGTTCTTCTTCAGGATATCCCCAGATTATATTACTGGTAGGAATGGTGCTCGTTTTCTGGTTATTTATGATACGCCCGCAGGCAAAAAAAGCTAAGATGGCGAAGCAGTTCCAGGAGAATATGCAGAAAGGAGAAAAGATTGTTACCATAGCCGGCATCCACGGCACTATAAATAAAGTGAATGACGACGGAACGATCATGCTCGAAACAAGCCCCGGCAGCTATCTCAAAATCGAAAAGAGCGCCATTTCAATGGAGTGGACGAACCAGGCGAATAAAGTAGCTGGCGCACAGGCGACGAAATAGAAAGCGTGAAGCGTGAGGCGTGAAGCGTGAATTAAATGATTCACGATTGGTCTCCACATAATCTAAAAAAATTCCCATGCCGCTACGCATCGGCATCACCGGCGGTATCGGGTCCGGTAAAACAACCGTAGCCCGCATTTTTCAAGTGCTGGGAGTCCCTGTTTATTACGCTGACGAGGCGGCAAAGCGGATAATGAATGAAGATGCCATCCTGAAACAGGAAATCATCAAAAATTTTGGAGAAGAGTCGTATGTTGATGGCAAGTTGAACCGCGAATACCTCGCTTCTATCGTTTTTCACGATAAGAAACGGCTTGCCATCCTCAATTCGCTGGTGCATCCCGCCACGATTCGCAACTCCAATCTATGGATGAAATGTCAAACCACCCCTTATGCGATACGCGAAGCCGCGCTAATTTTTGAAAGTGGCGTGCAGGCACAGCTCGATTTTGTGATCGGCGTTTCGGCGCCACTTGAGTTACGTATTGAACGTGCCATGCAGCGCGATAACCTGACCCGCCGGCAGGTGCTCGACAGGATGGACCGGCAGATAAACGAAACGATCAAGATGCGCCTGTGCGATTTTGTAATAGTCAATGACGCAAAAAAACCTGTGATACCACAGGTTTTAAAATTACATGAGTTTTTTTTAGAGAAAAGTAAATGATGTTTGTCCAGATCCCTCACGCCGCCCGGAGTTTACCCTGAGGCCAAAGGCCGAACGGGGCGGGTTCGGGATGAAAGCTATGCTTTCAGCTTTGCCATCGCCTCGGTTATCCTCTTCAACCCTCCTTCAATCTTCGCCATACTATTGGCAAACGATATCCTTATACAATTCGGTTCGCCAAAGGCGCGTCCAGTAACCGTTGACACATGCGCCTTATTCAGGAGGTACATACAAAGGTCATCGGAATTCGAAATCGTTTCCTGTCCGTCGCTCTTTCCAAAATACGCTGAAATATCGGGGAACACGTAAAACGCTCCATCAGGTTCAGAAAGTTTCACACCGGGGATCGCATTCAGTAATTCAATCACTCTTTTCTTTCTCAGCTTAAATTCTTTCAGCATATCCCATGTTGTATCGAGTGGCGAGGTGAGAGCAGTAATAGCGGCGCGTTGCGTAACGGCTGTTGCCCCGCTTGTAAATTGACCCTGCAGCTTTTCGCATGCCTTTACAATAGCGGCATTGGCCGCAATATAACCCAGCCTGTAGCCGGTCATTGCGAATCCTTTGCTCAGCCCGTTAATAATGATGATGCGTTCTTTCAGCTCCGGGAACTGTGCGATGCTCTGGTGGCCGCCGACGTAGTTGATATATTCATAGATTTCATCGGAGATGATGAAAATCTGGGGATGCTTTTTAAACACTTCCGCGAGCGCTGCCAGTTCTTCCTTGCTGTACACTCCACCGGTGGGATTTGAAGGTGAAGAGAAGATGAAGAGCTTTGATTTTGGAGTAATGGCCGCTTCAAGTTCGGCTGGCGTAAGCTTGTAGTCGTTTTCCAGCGATGTACGCACCAATTTAACAGTGCCCCCGCCGAGTTTTACGATTTCGGAATAGGTAACCCAGTATGGTGTAGGGATAATTACCTCGTCGCCATCGTCTACCACTGCGAAAACCGCATTGGCCAGGCTCTGCTTCGCACCTGTAGAAACAATTATATTTTCCGGTTTATATTCCAGGTTGTTATCGCGCCTGAACTTCTGGCAGATGGCTTCCCTGAGTTCGGGGTAGCCTGCCACAGGGGGGTAATGGCTCCAGTTATCGGTAACCGCCTTTCGGGCAGCTTCTTTGATATGTTCCGGGGTATCGAAATCTGGTTCGCCGAGACTGAGGTCTATCACATCAATCCCCTGGCTTCTGAGTTCACGGCCCAATTTGGCCATTTTCAGTGTTTCCGGCTCGTTGAAACGCTCTAAACGGGAAGATAAATGCATTGCTTTAGGTTGCTTTTTTTTGAGATGCAAATGTATGTTTTCCTATCTTCGCAAACTCTAAAAAATAAACAAACCCATAATGAGAGCACTGGTTAGCATCTTTGCTGCGCTGTTGATCCTGATTTCCCTTTACCAGCTTTCTTTCACCTGGTTCGTGAACAAACACGAATCGGCGATGAAGGAGAAAGCAATGCAGCAGACTAAGCGCTTGTACCCAACCGCCAAATTTACAGTTCAGAAGGATGTGAAACCTGCAGTGATCCAGGATTCCGCTTACAGGTATTACCAGGAGCGCCTCGCGAAATTGCTCGATTCCACAAAAGACGAAAAGATTACCTGGTGGGGCCAATCTTACCAGAAAGCAAAAGAAAGCGAACTGCTTCTCGGCCTCGACCTCCAGGGAGGTATCAACGTAACCCTCGATGTGGCACTCGACGGACTGATAAAAGGACTGGCCAATAATCCGAAAGACGCCGCCTTGCTTAAAGCGCTCGAGGAAGCGCAACGCAGGAAGCTGAACAGTGATCAGAACTTTATAGACCTCTTCGGCGCTTCTTACACGGCACAGAATCCTAATGGCAAACTGGCCCCGCTGTTCGCCAACACAAGCAGGAATAAACTTAGCATCAACGCATCGAACCAGGCCGTATTGAATTTTATCCGTGAGCAGGGTAATGCCGCGATGCAGCAAACCTACCAGGTGCTGCAGAAACGTATCGATAAATTCGGTGTATCGCAACCAAATATCAGCCTCGACGAAAATAAAGGTATCATCACGGTTGAGCTCGCTGGCGCCACTGACCCGGAAAGGGTGAGAAGATACCTTCAATCTACCGCGAACCTGCAGTTTTTTGAAGTGTATACGCTTAACGATGTTTCAATGATGCAGGGACTTCAGAATGCCGACAGGATACTCGAGAAAGCACTTTATGGAACCAGCCTCACTGCAGCCGCTGATTCCGCTGCGAAAAACCCTAACGATACCACGCTTGCCAAAAATCTTTCTGATAGTGTGAGAAAAGCCGACCAGATGAATCCACTGTTCAGGCTGGTTACTCCTTACCTCGATCAAACCGGCCGGTCGCTCGCAGCAGCCGCGCTGGGCCGTACACTGATCAGGGACACGGCTAAAGTAAATGCCTATCTCAAGATACCTGCAGTTACTGCCGCATTTCCACCGAATGCAAAATTTTTGTGGGGCAAGCAGGAAAGAGATGATGAAGGAAAACTTCTCAACTACCTCGACCTGTACGCCATCCAAACCATTCCCGGTAAAGAAGGCGCACTCATTGAAGGAAGCGTGATTGAAAGCGCCGAACAAACATTCGACCAGGTAACCAATGAAGTGCTCGTAAACATGAGCATGAACAACACGGGTGCAAGAACCTGGGCGCAGATGACCGACAGGTCGGCCCGCGAAAAAAGACCTATCGCTATCGTACTCGATGATATCGTTTACTCCGCTCCTGTGGCGAGTGAAAAAATTGAAGGAGGTAATTCCAGGATTACCATGGGCCGCGGAGCAAAATCAAATACACAGCTGATTGTAAACGAAGCGAAGGACCTTGCCAACATTCTTAAAGCGGGTAAGCTCGAGGCACCTGCGAGAATCGTACAGGACCAGGTAGTAGGACCAACGCTCGGTGAAGATGCGGTGAATGGTGGTATACTTTCATTTACCATTTCGTTTGGCGTGATCTTCCTGTTAATGCTTATTTACTATAACACAGGTGGTATTATCGCCAACATCGCGCTTATTCTTAACCTGCTGTTTACCGTGGGTGTACTCAGCGCAATGGGCGCCACCTTAACGGCTCCCGGTATTGCGGGTCTCGTTCTTACTATTGGTATGGCCGTGGATACAAACGTTATCATCTTTGAACGTATCAAAGATGAACTTGGCCGGGGGGCGAGTCATGAACAGGCGGTCAAGCTTGGTTACAGGCGATCGCTGCCGCCGGTGCTCGATGCGCACATTACCACGTTACTTACGGCTATCATACTCGCTATCTACGGTCTCGGGCCGGTGCTTGGTTTCGCAACTACCCAGATCCTTGGTATCCTGCTTTCGCTGTTCTGCGGAATTCTCGTATCGAGGTTGCTGACAGATGCATACATGAACAAGGAGCGCCACCTGAATTATTTCACCGCACTTTCAAGAAGAATTTTCAGGAATGCAAACTACAATTTCGTTAAGTACAGGAAAATTGCTTACGTAATTTCTATAATAGTATTCGGCCTCGGTGTGGGCACCTTCTTTAACGGATTTAAAGAGGGCGTTGAATTCAGTGGCGGACGCAGCTATGTAGTGAGGTTCGACAGGCCGCATGATTCAAAAGAAATCCGTGACGCACTTCAAAAAGTGTTCAACGAAACACCAACTGTAAAAACATACGGTAAGAATAACGACCAGTTTGACATTACTACCGACTTCATGATTGAATCCGAAGGACAAAAAGCTGATTCTACTGTACTGAATGTATTGTACACTGGTTTGAAACCGTTTCTCGGAGATATAACTGCTGAACAATTTGCATCACAGAACATACAGGGATCAAAGCGTGTTGACCCGACTATTTCCGACGACCTGAAAAAAGGTGCGCAATGGGCAACGTTCTGGTCGCTGCTGATTATTGCATTGTACATCTTCATCCGATTCCGCGACTGGAGGTATTCGATGGGAACGATCGTGGCGCTCATGCACGACGTACTCATAACGCTGATTGTATTCTCATACTTCAAAAATATCGTTCCGTTCCCGCTTGAAATTGATCAGCATTTTATTGCCGCCATACTCACGGTGATCGGTTTCTCGATGAACGACACGGTGGTAGTGTATGACAGGATCAGGGAATACAGTCATTCACTTCATAATGTAGACAAACCAACGCTTATCAACTATGCGATCAACCATACGCTGAGCAGAACGATCATGACGTCGCTCACAGTGTTCCTGACCATCCTGATATTGTTCCTTGTGGGTGGAGAGGTTACAAAAGGTTTCGCGTTCGCGATGCTTATTGGCGTGGTTACCGGTACCTATTCTTCCATCTTTGTAGCGGCGCCTATATTGGTTGACTTTGGAAAAGGGAAACCGCTGGGTGAAGCGACCGGGGCGCAGGGAGCTGCGGGACCAGTAAAGAAGAAGCCCGCGTTAGCGAAATGACCGTGTCATCCCGAACCGCCCGGTCGGGCTTTGACCTTAGGATAAATTTCGGCGTGTGAGGGATCTTTTTTGTCAGTGCTTTTGAAAAAGATCCCTCGCTTCGCTCGGGATGACAATTCGTACCTTAGTATCTTATTTCTCAAAAATGAAATTCTTCTCCATCATATTGAGCAGCTTCAAAATGGCTGTAGAAGAATTCCGTTCGAACAAACTCCGCACGTTCCTCTCGCTGTTTGGCGTTACCATCGGTATATTTTGTATTATCAGTGTTCTCGCCACTATAAACAGTCTTGAACAGGCAATACAGAACGACATCAAATCTCTCGGCAGCAACACTGTTTACATCGACAAATGGGAATATGATGGCGGCGACGACTACCCGTGGTGGAAATTTGTGAACCGTCCGCCGATAGCATCATCAGAAGTGGACCTTTTGCGGCAGAAGGTACCCGCCATTCAGAATGCTGCGTTTGAAATGGACATGAACGACAACGTGGAGTATGGCAACTCCGTGCTGAGCAACGTGGTTTACTACGGTGTGTCGGAAGATTTTTTCAAGATACAGGAAGTTGATCTTTACCTCGGAAGATCGCTTCAGCCCAACGATTTCGATCATGCGACCAACGCGATCCTGATGGGTAACACCGTTGCTACCCAACTGTTCGGCAAAGCGGAAGACGCACTCGATAAACTTGTAAAACTGCGAAACGGAAAAGCCGGACGTGTTGTGGGTATAGTTAAGAAACAGGGGACAAGTATTATGGAAATGTGGCGGTTCGACGATGCATTAATTATGCCGAACAGGTCGCTTGCACAAATGGTGCCGGAGAAGATGGCAGCGCCAAAAATTATTGTGCAGGGAAAACCAAACATACCCATGCCAATGCTCCTCGACGAATTAAACGGCGCGATGCGTTCATTGAGAAAATTGAAACCGGCAGAAGAAAATAATTTTTCACTTAATGATATTGATTCGTTCAGCCAGTTCATCAGTGAACTTTCGGGTAACGTGAGTAAGGGCGGCTGGGCGATTGCGGCATTGTCGCTCATCGTTGGCATGTTCGGCGTGGCTAACATTATGTTTGTAACCGTACGTGAACGCACCCCTCAGATCGGTTTGAAAAAAGCGATCGGCGCGAAGAGGTCAACCATACTTACCGAATTTTTACTCGAGTCCGCGTTTCTCTGCATACTCGGCGGATTGATAGGTTTGTTACTCGTTTTCATACTGACCACTATTTTTTCAGCTGTGTCATCATTTCCGTTATTCATTGCACCCCAGATTGTGGCGTTAGCCATCAGTATTTGTATTGTGGTGGGAATGATTGCGGGAATTGTTCCTGCCTCTATTGCCGCGAGAATGGATCCGGTAGTAGCGATCCGTTCTAATTGATTATTATGCCTGTAAAAATTCTTGCAATAGAATCGTCGTGCGATGAAACAGCAGCCTCTGTTTGCGTCGATGGAAAAATACTTTCCAATGTCATCGCAAATCAAACCGTGCATGCGCAGTATGGAGGCGTTGTACCGGAGCTGGCGTCGAGGGCTCATATGCAGAATATTGTGCCCGTTGTTGACGCGGCATTGAAGAAAGCTTCCGTGAGCCTGAAAGAATTAAACGCGATCGCGTTTACAAAATCCCCTGGATTGATCGGCTCGCTGCTTGTGGGGAGCCAGTTTGCGAAGTCGCTCGCGCTATCGCTCGATATACCGGTTATCGGCGTTCATCATATGCAGGCGCACGTTCTCGCGAATTTAATTGATGAACCGCGTCCGGCATTTCCTTTTTTGTGTTTAACCGTCAGTGGCGGACATACACAAATCGTGCAGTGCAAATCTCCCAGCGATCTTGTTGTAATCGGCGAAACCCTCGATGATGCTGCCGGTGAAGCGTTCGATAAATCGGCCAAGTTACTGGGACTTCCCTATCCTGGTGGTCCGCTTATTGATACTTACGCTGCAAAAGGCGTTGCAAGGTTTAACTTTCCGGAACCACAGATTCCAGGGCTTGATTTTTCTTTCAGCGGTTTGAAGACGGCTATTTTATATTTTATAAGAGATAATGAAGCGAAAGACAAAAACTTTCTGCAGCAAAATATAAACGACATCTGCGCATCGATTCAAAGCAGAATAGTTTCGATATTATTGAATAAGCTAAAGAGGGCAGCTGATCAAACGGGTATCAGGGAGATATGCGTGGCAGGGGGCGTGTCTGCGAATAGCGGCTTACGTTCTTCGCTAACGGGAATGGGCATACGAGAGAAATGGAATACATATATTCCGGCGTTTCAATATTGTACGGATAATGCGGCCATGATTGCGATAACAGGTTATTTTAAATTTTTGAACAAAGAGTTTGATGAGCTTGATGTGAGGATCTCTGCAAGAGCAGATTTTTAATTTTTATTTTTTTTAATAAAAACGAAAAAGAAATTCCCCTCCCTGAGGGAGGGGCCAGGGGTGGGTTCAATATCTTGCATAATCATCTAAGTAAATAAACCTTTCGGTCAGCTTTCCCTTCTCCACCATCGTTGCTCTGTCAATAATTGCTGACCCGTTCGTAACCAAATCTTTCAACACATGCTTAATCAGCTGCTCTCCAAAATACCTCGACGCATCGCGCGGTAATTCATTAGGGAGGTTGCCAACAGACATCACATCTATCACATCATCAAGATAAGGTTGGGTACGCTGCAGCGTTTTCCTGTGCACGCCATACACAGGATCTTCGATAGTGGAGTCGCCGAGATTAACAGGCACTGAACCATTTTTATCGTTTGTAATATCGGCTATCGTTTTAATTTTAAAATCCGCACGCGCCAGGTCGCCTGTTTCGAAAAGTCTCGGCACGCCTTCATCCCAATAAATACCATTCATCAGAATATCCGTTTCTTTCGAATACGGTTCGAAAAGACATTTATATTCAGAAGGGTTATCGTGAAAATGTTGACGGTTATATGTTGAACCAGTCTTCGGAGCATAGAGGTCGGCTCCTTTCAATTGTGTAAATACGGGATAAGCAAAGTTGCGCGAGAGGTATTCTGCGGGCTCCACTTCTATAACCTCCATCAGGTTCATAATTTCCAGCACGCCATGCGCCACCCTTCCTGAACCTGTTACAACAATTTTCAGCGGCGGTAATTTGATTCCGAAATACGTATGTATGAGTTCGCGAAAGCTTTTTTGCCTGTACACCCGTTCCAGTTGAAAGGCACCTGTTCTTTTTCCATACGCCATCATTCCATTGTGCGCTCCCACAATTCCGGCGAAAAATCCGAACCCGAGTATACGCTGTCCGTCTTCATGCTCAAGACACTCATAATCTATCAGCGTAATTTTTTTATTTAGAATTGTTTGAAAAAGTTTTTGGTTATATTCCTGTTTCTTCCTGGTGTGAGAAAAAAACAGGTACGTTTTGCCTGGTATCAGCAACTCCGGTTTCACTTCCTTAATTCCGAAAAGAATGTCACATTCAGTAAGGTCGTTTGTTACTGTAACACCGGCCGACTGGTACTCTTTATCGTTATAACATCGGTCGGGTGATGATTCGACCAATATCCGGATGTCGTCTGAATTTTTTAAAATCCATTTGCATTGAGCAGGAGTAAATGCCACCCTGTTGTCGGCGGGTATTTTCGTTTCGCGTATTAATCCTATTGTGGTCATAGAGCTATGGGGCAAAATAAATTTTTATTTCCAAATGATATTAACTACATTTAAGTAAAATATAATAGATGAGCCAGTATCATCTCGGGGAATTTGAAGAAGTAGTGCTGTTGACGGTCGCGATTTTACAGGATGAGGCCTATGGAGTAGGTATCATCGTAGAAATGGAAAGCAGGCTGGGCAGAAAGGTGAGTATTGGCGCGCTGCAAACGGTGCTGAAGCGACTTGAACAGAAAAAGCTGCTAACTTCTAAACTTGGCGAAGCGACAAAAGTGAGAGGAGGTAAAAGGAAAAGATATTTTACGATTACGCCTGAAGGAAAAAAACTGCTGCAGCAAACAAAAGACCAGCGGCTGGCACTTTGGAAAGCCATTCCTAACATCGCACAATTTGCCTGAAATGGATACCCGGCCGCCTAAAATAGCGCTGCGTTTTTTTCGCTGGTTCTGCCGGGCTGAAATAAGAGAAGACATCGAGGGTGATTTAACGGAACGGGATAATCAAAAAAATAAACCTCACTGAAAATAGTTATATGCGAAGTATAAACTGGATACAAACGGTTCTTGTGAACCTGGCTGTTGTTCTATTCATACTACTCCCCTTTTTGCCGGGGCCGTCGAATAAAGTCATTGTAGCGCTTGGCTTTGTGGCCAATATTACGGGTTTTATTGGTTTGTTATTGATTCCTTTGGGCTGTTACTGGCTCATCAGGACATTGCGTAAAAACCAGGCTACCCGTTCAACCCAAAAAAACAAACAAAATCCGCAATCACGGTTTCTTCCGGTGCATGTCTATCTTATTACCATCCCTATCGTTGCTTTCTGCGCACGAACATATATCGCGCCGATGATGAGTAATTACAGTCGCAACTTTGCGATAGAACGCGGACAGGCATTAGTTACGTCGATAGAAGAATTCAAATCAAAAGAAGGCCGCTACCCTGAATCCATTTCAGAATTAAAAAAAGTACCCGCACCCTTTATCATGGGTATCGAAAGATTCCGATATACCCGGTATAAAGACGAATACCTGCTTTCATTCAGTCAGTGGCCCGACGGCGGCATCACTGAAGAGATCGTGATGTTCGCAAAAGAGGCGCCCGTAAAGCGATACGTGCCGAACAGCGAATATGATTACACTAACGATTATCACAGGGTGATGGGCGCGTTTGCCAGTTATGATACACAGCATGCGCACTGGCGCTACTATTTATGTGATTGATATTTTAGAAAGCCGGCGGCAATTCTAAATATCCGTATAGCCATTAAAAAGTAAATACGCAATCACCAGGGTTACCAAAATATTTATTCCCTGCGCAGCAAGAAACGCGTAAAGCGGTTTTCGGTTATCGCGGTGCATCAGGTCGGCGAAACGCGTTTCGAGACCAATACTCGTAAACGCAAGAACAAACCACAACGTTTGAATATTTTTCAGGCTCCCTTTCACTGAAGAAACAGCAGCTGGCGAAACCACAAATGAAAACAGAAGCGACGCGGCAACAAACCCCAGCACAAATTTTGGAAACCTCTCCCATATCACTTTCAGGCCCGGATTTTTTTCTTTCGTCTCCGTATTTTTACTGCTGCTGATGGTCCAATACACCGAAATAGCGAACGCCGCCAATCCCAGCAATACATTCTGAGAAAATTTTACAATCGTACTCACCTTCAGCGCAGCTTCACCTACCAATGTTCCCGACGCTACCACTGCGCCCGTTGTATCTATACTACCTCCGAGCCACGCTCCTGTTACCTCCTGCGACAATCCCATGATATTTGCCAGGTAAGGCATTCCAATCATCATCGGTATAGCGGTAACCAACACCAATGAAATAACGTACGATAATTTTTTATTGTCGCCCTGTATCGCGCCGGCGGTGGCTATGGCGGCCGACACACCGCAAATAGACACCGCGCTCGAAATCATCATCGTCATTTCCTTATCGATTTTCAGGCGCTGGCAAATCCAGTAAGCGGCATACCATACGGCCAGCACCACCACAACTGCCTGGATCAACCCGAGATATCCCGTTTTCAGGATGTCACGGAAAATAACGCCTGTGCCGAGAATAACCAATCCGATCTTCACAAATAATTCCGTTGACAATGCTGCCCTGAACCAATCGGGCAGTTTAAACAGGTTGCTGACGAGCAATCCGAGGGTGAGACTGAATATAACCGCTTCAAGGTTCAACGCGTTTACTTCCTTGTTACCTGCAATGATCATCGCAGAAACGGAAAGGATATATACCAGGGGAAAAACATACAGAAAATGTTTTAACGGTTTTCCTGTCAACGCCGTTCCTATTAATGAAAGCACCAACACAAAAACAAACTGAATAAGAAAATTCAGGATGTTTGCCCCGCTGAAAACTTTTGCGCCAAGATCGCCCGCGTTGGCCCAATTGTAATCCGGCACCGGCGATTGCACATTAACAAGAGCAAGAAGAATAACCAGGAATCCAAGAATGACCGTCACCCAGTCCTCATGTAGTTTTTTCATTATCGCTTTATTTTAAAAATATCTTTCATAGCTCTTTTTGCGGCATGGTAACCACAAAGTCCATGAACGCCACCTCCGGGCGGAGTTGACGATGAACAGATGTACAAACCTTTTGTGGATGTCCGGTAAGGCGACCACCTAAGTGCGGGCCGTGTAAACAACTGCCTGATATCTATCACACCACCGTTAATATCGCCTCCAATATAATTATTGTTATACTCTTCGAGGCTTGAAGGGCTAAAAGTATGCTTTGCAAGAATACGTTCGCGAAAACCCGGTGCAAATCGTTCTACCTGCGCCTCGATATGTTTTGTCATATCACCCTCATAGCCATTCGGCACATGACAGTAGGCCCAGGCGATGTGTTTGCCTTCGGGCGCCCTCGATTTATCGAACACCGATTGCTGCGCAAATAAAACAAAAGGTTTCTCCCCTACCTTGTTTTGCCAGATACCTTTCTCGTATGCCACAATTTCTTCAAGTGTGTTACCTAAGTGAACCGTGCCTGCTTTTCGGGCCTGTTCCGAGATAAACGGAGCTGGTGCGTCGAGAGCCCAGTCAACTTTAAAAATACCTGCGCCGTAACGGTACCGTTTCAACTGCGACGAATATAAAGAGGAAAACTTGTGTCCCGCAATTTGGAGCAGCTGTCGCGGAGTTACATCAAACAGTACCGCGCGTGATGATGGAAGCTGATCGAGCGACTTAACATGAAAACCGGTTTGAACGGTTCCGCCAAGAGATATAAAATAATCCGTGAGCGCTTTCGCCAGGGATCCGGATCCTCCTTTTGCCATCGGCCACCCGCTCCTGTGTGCATAAACCATCAGCACCAAAGCAATGGCAGACGTCGCGATGTTGGATAGTGGCTGGATAGAGTGGGCCGCCATTCCTGCCCATAATCCACGGGCCTGTTTTGTAGAAAACCTTTTCGCGCCACTCATGGCTGAAGGCAGTGCCTTCAAACCAAACTTCATCATCTCTACCGGATACTTCGGTATAGGAAACGGGCCCAGCACATCCCTTTCAATTTTCGGCCAGTAACCCAAAATGGGTTGAAAAAGATCAGTATAACTTTTATGATCCTCTCCCAATAGCGCGGCCGTCGTTTCTATGGAGTTTGCAAGCACGCCTGCGGTGCCATCATCAAATGGATGTACAGCAGGAATTTCGGGATGAACAAATTCAAGTCCATGCTCATTTAAGGGAAGTGTTCTGAAGAATGGTGATGAAAGCGCCATGGGAAGAATGGCAGAGCACACATCGTGTTTAAAACCAGGCAGTGTAAGTTCCATGGTTCTCATGCCTCCGCCAATTTCGCTTTTGGATTCCGCGAGCCAGACAGATAACCCTGCGCGTTGCAGAGTGATGGCAGCAGCCAACCCATTTGGCCCGGATCCCACAACTACCGCATCATAATTTTTCTTCTCCATCAGGGTTTATCCTTCGTCATATTGTTCAATATAACAAAGGTTCATCACGTTTTGCGTGCAGCGGATAAAGTTTGTCCACTTTATCAAGCACCACATATATTGAGTCATTAAATTCATTGGAGCCGTACAGGATAATTCTTCCATCGCTGGGTATTACATAGCGTAGCACCTGCTTCTGGTTCCTGTCGGCTTTATTTTTATTCTGAAGGTATAGCACCTGGTTGATTGTATCAGCTTTGTAGTAATACCATATTCTTCCTGACATTCCCGATGCTTCCCACCCGATATTTATATCTCTTTTTTCGGGGTCGTGCTTCTCTCTCGTACTCCTGTATCGCCGGATATCGCCCGACCAATGGAATTTCCACTGATTGTCGTACACCTCTCCTCTTTTCGGATAACTTCCGGCAGCAAACATTTCAATCTCCTGCGGCCGGTTAGCCACTTTAAAACTTATCGACGACCACTTTTCGAAAGTTACATCCTGCCATCTTTTATTATCAAAAGGAGAATAGGGAACGATTTCATTATTTAACCTGAATTCTGTTACGTTATAATATCCTTTTAACCCGGATAACCCCGGAGTGTTTGGTATTTTATAAAAATCGTTGTGAGTGAACGCGTAAATTTCCAGGATGCAGAACAGCACGACGAACACAGCGTTGAACGAATATTTTATGGCTAACCTCACGCGGTTCTGCCATTTTGTAAATACCGGGTAGAACCGTGTTACTGCGGCATCGCGTTCTTTTATCAACAGGTTTACGATTGCAGGTATATCTTTCCATAAGATGAAAACAGAAAGCATTGCCATGCACGCACTGGGAACCTGCTCCCCGATATCGTAAGCATGATTGGCTATCGCGATATTTCCAAAAACCGCAAACGTGATACTTGCGCCAACGGTAGTGGTTTTGCGGAACAGTAACAGAAATCCACCTATGAATTCAGCGAAGCCGAGAAAAAACTCGTATGGAGGGGAAACGCTTATGTGTTCCCAGTAAAGGCGCTTTGCAAAGAAATCTATAAGCGGCGTGTTCCAAAGGCCCTCATATTGCTCCGGCATTTGCATAATGAATAATTTTTTGTATCCCCACGCAATTCCGGCGTATGCCACCCTGTAACGGGCCAACACTCTCGCCCAATAATAAAGTACGTTGTAGTCCCTTCTTTTCTTATCGAACAAGCTCCATATCAATCCACCTGCAATAGCGATAAGCAACATGAAAGGGATATTGATGTAACTCTTCCATCCGAAAAATCCACCTTCGGAAAAATGGTTGATGAATTGCGGATTGTAGAAAACAAACACTTCGGTCAGGTGACGGTAGTTAAGATGGGCGTAATCAATTAGCCATATCATCCGGTAAAATCCCACGTCGAGGGGAATGGCAAATAATGCAACAAATATGAAGGCTATCCTGAATGTTGTTTTTTGCAGTGGCGTCCATTCCTTCCTGGTTGCCACGCGTACACGCTCTTTCGGACCGATCGCAGCCCGGGTATTACTCTTCGGTTCGGTTAACACTTTCATATAGTGGATATTTTTTTTCTGTCTTATCCAGCACCACGTATACCGAATCGCGGTTGCTGTTTAAACCGTTCAGGATAATGCGTGTAGGCGATGGACGCGAATAGTTGAAATGAAGTATGTCGCTTTTGTATTCCTTGTTCTTGTTGTACAGAACGAGGGTGTGCTTAGCTTCGTCCTGCTCATAGTAGTAATGACGCCTGCCGCCTCCCGTGCCTGCGGATTCATAGGTTCTGTCAACATCTTTAAACTGCTTGCCACGACCGGCTTCGCCATGGATCCAGAAACTGTCGAACACGGTAAACGAGATGGTTGACCATTTCTCGAATGCTACATCCTGCCAACGGTTTTTATCTACCGGAGAATAGGGAACGACGTTATTATTTAAACGAAACTCTGTTACATTATAAATGCCCCTGGAACCGGGTAATCCCGCACGCGCCGGCACTTTATACGAATCGTAAGTGTAATTATGCCAGTGAAGGTATGCGCTGAAGACTATAAAAAAGAGAAAGACAAAAGCCTTAAACGATACCCTTAGCCACTTCTCCCATTTCCTGCTGTACGGATAGTGATAGACGTTAGGGGCAGTATTTTCTTCCCGGATCAACAGCTTATAGATAGCCGGCATGTAGCGCCATAGTATAAATGCTCCGCCTAAAGGATATAGCATAGCAAGCACATGTACGCCTCCATCGTACACGTGATTGGCTATCGCGATATTTCCAACCATTGCAATGGCCAGGGCCGCACCCCATGCACGTGTACGGCGGAAAAATAGCAGCAGCATAATCGTCAATTCGGCGAAGCCCGCAAATATTTCATAGCCGGGAACAAAGCTGAATTGGATCCAATAGTGTTTTTGGGAAGTGAAATCTCCGAACGGTGTATTTAGCTGCGTCACGGCGAGCTCGGGCATCTGCGAAGGAAAAATTTTGGAGAACGTCAAACCCTGCAGCCTTATCAGCAATCCAAAGCTAACAGCAGCAGTGATGAAGTAGTACAGCACACGGTAATTCCTGCTTTTTTTATCTATTGCGGTCCATACCAGCGCTCCCGCCAATGCAATGAGAAACGATATGCCCCAGTTGACATAACTACCTAACCCAAACTGCCCACTTTCGGTTTTAAGCGACAGAAAATAAGCACCACGTCCTGCCAGCATTCCTATATCGCGGATGTGGACATTGGACCAATCGAGTGTAAACCATTGCCTGTAATAGTTAAAATCAAGCGGCACGAAGAGCAAAAAGAAAAATATAAATGCAAGCCTGAATGCGAATTTCTGCCCCGGCGACCAGGTTATTTCCTTTTTCGCATTGGCCTCCGATATACTTTTTTCCTTTTGTGCCGCCTGGCGCGGCAATTCAAGTGTTTGCGACATACACGTGTTTTATTCGTTAAAGCTTAACCCTTTTTCTTCTACCTTCCTGTAACATGTACTTCTTGTTTATTTTGTCGAGGACGGCATAAACAGAATCTTTATTTTCATTCGTACCGCTCAACACGATCGTTGAATCGTTCGGGAATGAATAGGTAAGCGCAAATGATTCAGACGCGTGGTGCCTGTTTTTATTTTTTAAGCGGACGGTTTGGTTGGTACTGTCGATCGTGTAAGAAAAATATCGTCTGCCGGCTACGCCTGCGGATTCAAAATTTCTGTCGTTGTCGTCGGTAAAAAATTCGTCGCCGGTTGAATTATCTACCTGGATGGGTTTTGCTGTTTTAATACTGAGCGTGGCCCATTTTTCGAATATCACATTGTGCCACCTGTTCGTGTCGGTTAGTGAGTAAGGAATCAGTTTATTATTGAATTTAAACTCACGAACATTGTACAATCCATAAGCTTTCGATAGACCGGGTGTAGTGGGATACTTATAGGGTCCTGATACAAAGTTTGCATATGTGCCGGCGCTGAAGGCGATAATAAACAACACGAAAGCAGACTTGAGGGCTTTCCTCGTGACGTCAATCGTTTTGTCGCTGAATACAGGCCTGAAACGGTTTGCGTATGTAAAACGCCCCTCTACAAGTAACCGGTACAGCCGCGGTGCGTCGTATGCAAACAAGAATAATGCTATCGAAAGAAGAAATGCGGCGTATGCTTCTTCCCCGATATGGTAGGCGATGTTTGCGGCAAACACATTGCCTGTAAAACCGATGATGATACCTGCTCCGAATGTTGTTGTTTTTCGGAATAGCAACAGGATACCCGCCGCCACTTCTACAGCGCCTAAAAAGCTTTCATAACCCTGTGTGATGCCAAGTGTATGGAAGTATATCTTCCATCCGTAGAAGTCGCCATAGTTGGTATGCAGGTTACTTAGCGAAGGATAAGGCATCTGCAGCGGAAACAGCTTGATAACGCCATATGCTATAACAGCAATGGCCAGCCGATAACGCAATATTACCCGCAACCAGTAATAGAGCACGTCGTAGTTCACCGGCTTTTTCTCGCGGTACGTCCACACAATCGTACCGGCGAGCGCCAGCACTGCGGCGATTGCCCAATTACCGAACCCTTCGATGCCGAACCACTGCGGGTAATATCTTGTTAACCTGAAGAAGTTATAGAATGAAGAGGCGCTCCAGCCGGAGAAGAAGTATGCGCCATCAAACGGAATTACCTGCACCACAAAAAAAATAATAAAGAACCGGAGTGTGATTTTTTCTCTTTTGCTCCAGTTACCTGGTTCGCCATTGGCGATGTTGAAAAAGCTCATGTCTTTAAATTTTTAGCCTAATTGTATCCCTCATTTTGAGTCAAATTATTATCCAGTTGGATCTGTGTTATCGGGATCGGAAACTTCGACTCGTAAGATTCCACCTTCGTATTTGGATCAAGCGCCTCAAGCACAACCTCTGCCCGGCCTGTTCGGGTTAAATCAAACCAACGGTGAGCCTCAAACGCAAACTCAACACGACGTTCATTCTCCACGGCCAGCAACAACTCATCCTGGGTAGTCAGGTCGAGTTCGGGTACATCCGCTCTTTTTCTCACTTCATTTAAATCATGAAGCGATTCTTCTGTTTTATCGAGGTGGGCGCGCGCCTCCGCTCTTACCAGGTACATTTCGGCAATGCGGAAAATATATGCAGGATCAGTCGCGGGAAGGCGGTAGTAGAGGTCTCCGAACCAGATAGTTGTTCCGCCTTGTGTAACGCTTCCAATCAGAGCCTTCCTTCCACCTGAAACAAGTGAATCGTTTAACAACTGAACGAACCTGTCGTTAGGCGCATAACGGTATGTTCCGCCTTTTGTAGGATGCTGCATCTGCGCGCGTATCGCGCTCGGATTTATCGCACTGTACTCCAACTCGAAAATAGATTCAGGAGTGGCGACAACATTATTTTTAAACCACGCACTGTATGGCTTAACAAGCGAATAATCGGATGAAAGATCAATGAGCTTTGTGGCATACTGTTCAGCCAAATCCCATTCGGCGCGATAGAGATGCAACCGCGCTCTCAGCGCCCACACTGTTCTCTTTGTTGCCCTGATCCTGTTCAACTCATCAGGCAGTAACTGTTCCGCATCCTGTAAATCCGCCAGCACCTGGTCGTATGTTTGATCGAGCGTGCTGCGTTGCACAGCGGCGCCGTTAACAAGACTCGAAGTAGGTTCCAGGACAAGCTGCACGCCTCCCCATGCCCTCGCCAGGTCAAAATAAGCAAGCGCACGTATGAATTTCGCTTCTCCGACATACCGGTCTTTTAACGCCTGCGTAAGCAACGGATCCTCCACCGCCGGTGTTCTCGCGATCACATGATTCGCACGATTGATAGTATTGTATATAGCGTTCCACGCCGCATTGAAATTCACATCATCGGCGCGAAAATTTACATTCACAAGATTTGCCGCGCCACCAGTGGTCAAATTCTTAATATCTCCACTAGGAAAATAACCAAGCGTTACATAAGTTTCACCATAATAGCCAGACGAGGCGAGTTGCCTGTAAACGCCTCTCAGTGCCGTTTCCGCCGAAGCTTTGTCAACAATAGGCGCATCATCAGACACAGCGCCCACCGGTTTCGTTTCAAGATATTTTTTGCAAGAGGACGCCAGGATTACAACCGAACTGATAACAAATCCCCTGATAATATTTTTAAACATGATAAGTCTTTTTGATTGTTGAAAGTTTATAGCTGCACATTTAAACCTACCTGCACGGTGCGTGGCTGGGGCGGCGTACCGTAATCGTACCCCTGTATGTTCTCCGTGCCCATATTCGATTCGGGATCCGAACCCGTGTAGTCTGTCAGGAGGAACAGGTTACTTCCGGCTACATAAAACCTTGCCTTCTCAATTCCGACAGATCTTGTAAGCGACTGCGGTAGAGTGTAGCCCAATGTGAGAGACCTTAACCTCACAAACGAACCATCTTCGAGAAAGCGGCTGTTCTCCTGTCGTGAATAATTTTCAGTGGTAAGTCTCGGCGTATTCGTTTCGGTATGCTCAGGTGTCCACCTGTCTAGCTGGCTTGCCAGCAAAACGCGGTTTGCATCCAGCGTCCCCCCTGTTTCACCGAGCATCCTGTTATGGTTCCATACATAGTTGCCGTATGAATAAGTAAGAAATACGTTAAGGTCAAATCCTTTAAAGGTGAATGTATTGCTCAATCCGCCAAAGTATTTTGGCCATGTGCTTCCCACAATCTGCCTGTCCTCTGCTGTAATTTTTCCATCTTTATTGAGGTCGTCGAATACAGCGTCGCCGGTTTTTGGATCAACATACAGTTGTTTGTACAACCAGTACGAATACATTGAGTGTCCTTTCTGCAAACGGATCAGGTCGCGGCCTGCAAAAGGAATGTCTGCAGGAATATTTTCGATGATGTTTTTATTTTTTGAGATGTTGAATTCAGTTCTCCACGAAAAGTCGTTTGTTTTTACGTTTACCGAGTTCACACTTAATTCAAACCCCCTGTTTCTTATTTCACCATAGTTGGTGAGGTACGATGAGAAACCTGTTGAACCCGGTGTGGCGATTAACAGCAATACATCTGTGGTAAGTTTGTCGTAGATGTTAAACTCGGCATTGATTCGTCCGTTAAAGAGTCCGAGATCGGCGCCTACACTCAATTGTGTTGTCTTCTCCCATTTTAAATCAGGATTTGCAATCTGAAGGGGTGCGGTGCCTGGTAATTCATTGCTGCCTGCTGCATCAGAATAACCGAAACCGCCGGTCCACAAACCTTGGGATGCATAGTCGTCGATACCGCCCTGGTTACCTGTGATGCCATAGCTCGCGCGGAGTTTCAGGTTGCTGATCGAGCCGATATTCTTAAAGAGATTTTCTTCCGAAATTCTATATCCCACACCTACGGCCGGAAAGTACCCCCATTTGTTGTTAGCGCCGAAGCGCGACGAACCATCGGCACGTAACACGAATTCTGCGTAATA
Organism: Chitinophagaceae bacterium; assembly: GCA_016786745.1. Lineage (GTDB taxonomy): Bacteria > Bacteroidota > Bacteroidia > Chitinophagales > Chitinophagaceae > Flavitalea. Next base: position 31,215 of record JAEUVS010000060.1, read on the forward strand.
TTTACCGGCGTAATTATAGTCTATTCTCGAGAAGAAAGAAGCGAGTTTGCTTTCAGAGGTAAACTGCGATGCGGTTTGGGTTGCGGCGGAAGAGATTTGAGTGTAGGAGTTATTCGGAAAATTTGTACCCGTTGCGGAAACGTTCTTCAAAATGATCCGTTGCAACGTATTTCCGATCAGCGCTCCGAATTTGTGGCTTCCGGATTTGCCATCGTATGAAAGCGTTTGTTCATTGATGATAGTACCCGATTGCGTGATGCTCTGTGTACCTTTTCCACCGGAAGCGCCTAATATGGTTCTTGTGTCCCAGTATTCGTTTTCTTCGTAGTTGTTATAATCAATACCGAGGCTCGATTTAAAATTCAGCACTTTCAATATATCCCAGGAGAAGTAAGCGTTCCCAACATAGTGATAACTGTTCGACCAAAGATTAACGGTGCTCGTCAATACGTCTATATTGTCGAAGTTCACCCATTTCAAAGGCGTGCCATCTTCATCAAATATTGGCAGGTAAGTTGGAATGTTTAATGATGCCTGCAGCAATGTTCCATTACCACCGTTAGCGGGACGCGCCTGGTCGCGCTTGCTGAGTGAAAGCGTATTGCTCGTACCGATGGTGACCGATTCACTCAACTTGTGATCGATGTTGGCTTTAAACGAATAGCGTTCGAAGCCCATGGGTTTCCAGATAGACTCCTGCTTGTTATATCCTCCACCGAGATAGTATTTTGTGTTCTGCGATCCGCCACGGATGGAGATGTCGTAATTGCGTAACTGCGCCGTGCGATTCAGGTACTGCATCCTGTCGTACGTAGGTTGTTCCCCGGGTAAGCCGCGGCCCGGCACGCCATTTACTATTTCGCTCTCCGGCCTGAATGGAAGTGGCTTGCCGATATTTGCGTTGTACTCATTAATGAGCGTCGCATGTTCTGGACCGGTGGTTGTTTTCCATACCCTGTCTTCCGGCGCCCATCCCCTTCCCTCGGAAGCGTTAAATTCAATCTTTGATTTTTCTCCATAGTTGCCTCTTTTCGTAGTAATAATAATTACGCCGTTTGCGCCACGCGCTCCGTAAATAGCTATCGCGCTCGCGTCTTTCAAAACTTCGATGCTTTGGATATCGTTGGGGTTAATATCTGTTAACGGAGATGTTGCCCTGTCCTGGAAAATGTTTTGCAGGCTTGTATTGTTTACCACTACACCGTCCACTACATACAACGGATCGTTGCTTGCATTGATGGAAGTAGCGCCACGCACTCGAATGAATACATCCGATCCGGGAACGCCGGTGTTTGTATTTATCTGCACACCCGGTGCCTTACCCTGTAATTGCGCGTCGAAGCTGGCTTCCGGTATAGCATGCACCTCTTCGGGGTTTATCTTGGAAACAGAACCAGTGAGGTCGGAACGTTTTTGTGTGCCATATCCAACCACAACAACATCCGCAAGCTGGCTGGTGGCTGGTAACAGCGTTAATACAACGGGGCTCGAATCTACTTTGAGCTCCGTTGTTTTATAGCTTACGTGCGACAACACGAGTATGAAAGGCAACTTCTGCCCGGTTACAAAGCTGAAATCTCCTTTGCTATCGGTGAGCACATAATGCGTTGTGCCCTTGATCGCCACGTTCACTCCTTCGAGAGGCGTTCCGGTTTCTTCGTCAACTATTTTGCCATTAAGTGTGGCGTTTACGATGGGGTTAAGCTGAGCTTCAACCAGCAATGGTGCTAACAAAAATCCTATCAGCGCTGCTGATAAAAAATACTTCATTACTATAAAATTTAAATGCGGATGATTTTAAAAACCAGGCAGCATGGTATTCTTAACCGGAACCAACCACCGGCAACGGAAAAGCAATACGATATGCCGCCTGGCCAGACGTTAAATGGCAGGTAGCGATCGCAGGGAAATAATTAATGCGTTAACAGGGAAAATTGCTGGAAGTATACATGTAATACACCACCATTAATGCAGAGCTGGGAAGTTCGTGTGTTGCGCTTCTCATAATCTTTGTGTTTGCTTTCCACTGGTGGTTAGTGGAAAAATATTAGTCTACTAAAAAAGTAGACAATGCAAATGTAGGGGTTTCTTCCAATCAAAAAAATATTTTTCTTACGTTACCGTCTGGGACCCTACCCTTTTTTCTTCGTTTTTGTCTTTTTCTTTTCGAGTTCTATATTTTCCTCCGCCCTGAACTTCGACATCTTCGACAACAAGTCATAAGGAAACGGTTTCGCCTTTGGAAACTGAATCGTACTCTTCGACATCTCGAACGGAGAAAGCTCTTTCTTAAATTCATCGAATACCGTCCACGGCGGTGGGCACGACAACGAGTAATGATTTGTATACGCTGAGAAATAAAATATAAAACCGTGATACTTAAAAGCAGGTACCTGGTAGCTGATCACCTCCTGCGCATCCGGTACAACTTTTTGAATAGTCTCCCTGATTTTCTGCAAAACCTTTTGTTCATCTGCATCGCGCGAGGCAATGTATTCATCAATCGTTTTGTAATCGGTTTTTGCCATTTGTCAATTCATTTTAATGTTCTAAAATACGATAATACAGTACCTTCATGCACCCATAAATTCTAACCTCGATGAGGATCGTATTTCTATTTTTAATTTTGCTTTGCACGGCAAAATTGAAGTCACAGGTACTATGTGGCACAGCCGGTGAAGGAGGCACCGTAACCATCACCGCACCCCCCGGCAACGTTTTCATCACGGTCGAATTCGCCAGCTATGGCACGCCCAACGGCTCATGCGGGTCCTTTACATTCGGATCATGCCATTCCAATTCCAGCGGAACAGTTTGCTACAACGCGTTTGTCGGCAGAAGCACAGCAACCGTGGGCGCCAACAATGGCGTGTTCGGCGATCCATGCGTGGGAACCGTAAAAAGATTATATGTGCAGGTCCGTTATGACGCCCTCGTGCCGCTAAACCTACTTTCGTTTACGGCGAGAAAACTTTCAGACAACCAGGTACGGCTCGACTGGTCAAGCGAAGAAGAAGTAAACTCCTCTCATTTTATTGTTGAAAGAAGCAGTGACGGTAAATCCTTTGAAGATGTCGGCATAGTAATCGCCGATGGCGCTGGATCAGGAAAATATTCTTTCACCACCGATATGTCATCCCCAACGGGCATTCATTTTTTCCGGCTGAAAATTATTGACCGCGACAAAAAAATAAAATTCAGCAATGTCGTTCGGATTAACAGCGGTCTCTCGCTTACAAAACTTTCGCTTTATCCTAATCCCGCGGACCATTTTGTTACAGTCACCAATAACAAACCAAATGAGGCGGTCATCACCAACGTTCATGGAATAATACTCAAAAAAACCATGCTGGTAAATGGAACGCAAACTATTGACGTGTCCGGTTTTCGTACCGGGGTGTATTTCATCAAAACCTCCGATGCCGCCTTACGGTTTGTAAAAAGATAGAAAGTTTTTTATCTTACATTATGACCCGTGCTGCTTTAATCGCCGTCGTAATTATTTGCCTAATCTCCTGCAAAAAGAACAATTCAGCGGATAACGATCCCGGCGACAATTACAAGACCGACACAGGTTACCGTGCTCCATTATCAAAAGGTATCAATCTTTCAAACTGGTTCAACGACTACAGCGATCACGGTCAGTTTTCGAATCGCTTTACCGACGAACATTTTGCCTTGCTGAAACAACTGGGGTTTACATATGTGCGCATTCCCATAGGGCAATACATTCTATACAACGAAGGAAATCCTTCGCAATTAAACGCTGCCAATCTTCAGTACGTTGATAAAGCCGTTGAAAACGCCATTGCCCACGGACTTGCGGTAACAATCAACTATCATCCTGCAAGTAACGATGTAGAAAAAAAATTGCCCGTGAGCACAGAAAGCCAGGATAAGATGGCCGAATACTGGAAAGCTGTCGCGAAATTTTTTAAAAAATATGGCGAGAAGGAAATTTTCTTCGAAGTATTTAATGAGCCGCATGTTGCATCGGACGGAACGATTGCGTACGATAAAACATGGTGGAACCCGGTGCAGCTGAAACTGATTAAAGCTATTCGTTCGGAAACGCCTGGTCATTTTATTATCGTGGGTGGTGAAAGCTGGAACAGCATCGACGGATTGAGGTTACTCACAATTTACAAGCAGAATAACATCGTTTATAATTTTCACTTCTACGACCCCTTCGTATTTACTCACCAGGGTGCCACCTGGGCGGGCCCTTCAATGGCGAAGTTGCGCAATGTTCCATACCCGTCGTCGCCGGAAAACGTGGCACCTATTCTAGATACCGCTACAGACCAGGAGGTAATTGACATGGTGGGCTGGTATGGGCAGGAAAGGTGGGATAAAGAGAAACTTGCCGTCAATATCCAGCGCGCGGTAGATTGGGCCACAGCAAACAGGGCCGCGCTGATATGCAACGAATTCGGCAGTTACATGGAATTTGCGCCGCGTGAAAGCCGCCTTAACCTGATACGGGACATCAGGGAAATACTGGAAGAAAATAATATCGGCTGGGCGATGTGGGAAATGGATGAAGGTTTTGGGTTTATCAACTACAGCAATGGCGATCGCTCCTCCTTTACTACAGATAACGAAGTTTTGCACTCACTGGGCTTAAAATAATCCTGTCGCAATCCGCCTTTAATTTGTCAGAATCAGCCGCTGTAACTAATTGCCAGGTGCGTTAGTTTTGGTTTCATAAAAACAAAAAAAAATGAGACTCAATCCTTATTTGAACTTTGACGGTAATGCGGAAGAAGCATTCAAATTTTATCAATCTGTGTTTGGTGGTGAGATGTTCCTGCAGAGAATGGACCAGGCGCCCGGCACCGAATCGCTGCCTGAAAACGAAAAAAAGCGTGTGATGCACGTATCTATACCGATTGGAGATGGACAATTCCTGATGGCATCAGATTGTGTGCCTTCGATGGGTCACGTGCTGCACGTGGGTAACAACAATTATATCTCTGTAACTCCCGACAGCCGGCAGGAGGCCGACAGGCTGTTCAACGGACTTTCGGCCGGCGGTAAAATAGAAATGCCGATGGCTGACATGTTTTGGGGTGATTATTTTGGTTCCTTTGAAGATAAATTTGGAGTTCGCTGGATGATTAACTTCAGCAACCGTCAGAATTAACGCAACGGTTATTAAAATTGCGCAGCGGGTTATGATTACCCGCTTTTTTTAGCCGAACTTTGCGGCTCCAATGAAGAAACAGGAATTGAATAGTCGGGATGCGATCGGGTTGCTGGTGAATTCGTTTTACACGAAAGTGAAGGTGGACAACCTGCTTGCGCCTATTTTCAACAATGCTCAATTTTTCTCCTGGGATACGCATATTCCCATCATGATCAACTTCTGGGAAACCCTGCTTCTCGACACGGCTTCATACAAGGGTAATACTATGCAGAAGCATATCATGCTGCACCGCCAGCAGCCGCTTACGCCTGAGCTTTTCGACAGGTGGAAAAAGCTGTTTTATGCAACGCTCGATGAGCTTTTCGAAGGCCCGAATGTGGCGGAGGCCCGTCGAAGGGTCGAATCCATGAGCAGCCTTATGCAGTACAAAATCGCCCAGAGCCAACAAAAAGGCTTTATTCAATAGGCGCAGCCGTTTATTTTAATGGGAAACCTCTAGCGGGCTTACACGGAAGGTTGCAAAATATTAAAAGACAACCTGCGTTAAGATTGCAGTAGTAGTCCATTACCCGAATTTTGAAAGCAAATCTTCGTCCCATGAGCACTCACCCTCATCTCAGCCTCATTCAAACAATTACAAGGAACCTGGGGATAACTGTAACCCCAAATCCCTCTGTTGAGCATCCCATTCCTGTGCCGCTGTTCTTCCGCAATAATCCCGATGGTACCCTCGGCTGGCTCTGGCCAAAAGGAGGACGTATGCCGCATTTTCCAGGGTTTCCAAATCTTACCGACTGGAACGACAAGCGTAAATACGGGCTCCAGAAATTACTCTTTTCGCTGGGCCTGGACAAACTTATCGCTCACGGCCGAATGGTTGTGTATGCCGACCTGCCTACCGCCACTTACCTCCAGCACTGGCGGAGACGGTAAGAAAATTGCTATATTTTTGCTGCCCCCTTCCCACAAGGTTAATCGTTAAAATGAATGACTATGAAACAGATTATCCCGCATTTGTGGTTCGACAAAGAAGCAAAAGAGGCAGCGGAATTTTATACCTCATTATTCCCGGACTCAAAGGTGATTAACACTGCCGAGGTGAAAAACACCCCTTCCAGCGACACCGATGTTGTAACATTTGAAATTTGGGGACAGAAATTTATGGCCATCAGCGCTGGTCCGTTGTTTAAGTTCAATCCCTCCGTTTCGTTCATGGTCAACTTCGATCCGCTAAACTTCGGCCCTGCGTCAACCCGTGATAAAGAGGCGAGAGAAAAGTTAGACCAGGTATGGAATAAGCTCATGGAAGGCGGCACCGCGCTCATGGCATTAGACAAATATCCTTTCAGCGAGCGTTACGGATGGGTGCAGGATAAATATGGCTTGTCGTGGCAACTTATTCTCACTAACCCTGAGGGCGAACCAAGGCCACCGATAGTACCCTCACTTTTATTTGTCGGCAGCAAATACGGAAAAGCAGAAGAGGCTGTCAATTTTTATGTCACTGTTTTCAAAAATTCAAAAATTGGAAATTTGTTTCGCTACGGCCCTGGCCGATTGCCGGATAAAGAAGGCACGATTATGTACGGCGACGTTAAGCTCGAAGAGACGTGGTTTGCAGTGATGGATAGCGCACATCAACACATGTTCGACTTCAATGAGGCCGTGTCTTTTGTTGTGCAATGCGCCGATCAGGCTGAAATAGACTATTACTGGAATAAATTATCCGCTGTACCTGAGTCGGAGCAATGCGGATGGCTGAAAGACAAATTTGGATTATCCTGGCAGATTACACCTGCAATTATGGAGAAGATGCTGTACGAAAGTACACCGGAACAGATGGATAGGGTTACACATGCATTTCTAAAGATGAAGAAGTTTGATGTGGCGACCCTGCAAAGGGCATATGAAGGAAAATAGACTTCGCGTCGTTGAAAAAATCATCTGAAAAAAGCAGGAAAAGTATTTGAATTTTTAACCCGGATGCCATATATTCACAATCCGGCAAAAGAACACCAGGCCGGTTATTTACTCCCATTCCCTCTACCTCTACAAACTTTTAGCGATTTACATTATACATCATCGTGTATGCGTGATGTACGGTCAGTTTTTTAGTTATTAACGTATCAAAACAGACGCCATGAGTATCCGGGTTAAAAAAGCAAACGAGCTCCAGTGCCTGCAACTGACTGAGTTGAAAAAACTTTTCTTTTCAGCGATTCGCAAAGGCACCTCCTTCCGGGAACTGAAACATCTTTACCAGCGTATAAGGGGCCTAAAGCGTTATCTCAACAGCCCTGGTTTCAACGTGGAATAATTACTGGGGAGTTGACCGAACAACTTTCACCACCACCTGCTTGGAGCATGGTGTATTACTCTTGTCAGCAACGGAAGACAAAGGCACCAGTACATTGGCTTCAGGAAAATAAGTAGCGCAGCATCTTTCCGGAATCGGGTAGGCCACCACTATAAAATTTTTCGCCGCGCGCTCTTTGCCATCAGTAAAATTAAACAGGTCCACAACATCACCATCTTTCAATGATGCCTGGCTCATGTCTTTCTGGTTCATCAGCACTACCCTTCTTTCATTATATATTCCGCGGTACCTGTCATTCAAGCCATAGATAGTTGTATTGAACTGGTCATGACTACGGATCGTCATCATCAATAGCTCATCATCTGCAAGAGAGAGCATCGAAACTGTGGAGATATTGAAATGAGCCCTTGAAGTGGATGTATTGAATTGCCCTTCGCGGTTGCAATTAGGTAAATAAAATCCACCAGGTTCACGCACACGCCTGTTATATTCACTAAACCCAGGTATCGTGCGACTGATGTCGTCGCGGATCAGATCATAATCATCCATATACTTTTTCCAATCCACTTTTGTGATGCTTCCCAGCGTGGCCGATGCAAGCCGGCAAACAATCGCACATTCACTGAGTAATTTATCCGAAACAGGCTGCAACACACCTCTCGACGACTGCACAACACCCATAGAATTTTCGCATGACACAAACTGCTCCTTTCCATTCTGAATATCCTTATCACTTCTTCCCAGGCATGGCAGTATCAACGCTTCCTTGCCATGAACGAGATGGCTGCGGTTCAACTTGGTGGAAACATGAACGGTAAGATCGCAATTCATGAGCGCTTCCGCTGTATATAATGTATCTGGCGTTGCGGAAAGAAAATTACCGCCCATCGCGATAAAAACCTTTGCCCTGCCATCGTGCATAGCGCTGATGCTTTGAACCGTATCATAACCATGATGCGCAGGAAGAGTAAATCCAAAATTGTTTTCAAGCGATTTCAAAAATGCCGTTGAAGGTTTTTCATAGATACCCATCGTACGATCGCCCTGTACATTGCTATGGCCGCGCACAGGCAGCGTGCCCGCACCACGCTTACCAATGCTTCCTTTCAACAACAGCACGTTCACGATTTCCTTGATTGTATCCACAGCGTTTTTATGTTGGGTAAGTCCCATCGCCCAGCAAACGATGATCCTTTTCTTACTCTCAAGCACATACGCTGTTTCCCTGATTTGTTCAACAGGTATTCCCGAAGCTTGCGCAAGATCTTCGAGTCGCTGCCCCTGCAAATGAGATTTCAATTCAGCAAAACCGATCGTATTGTTGTTTATAAAATCAATATCGAGCACAGTTCCCGGTTGTTTTTCATCCGCCTCTATCAGCAACTTTCCTATGGCCTGCAACAGCGCCATATCGCCATTGATCTTCACCTGCAAAAAAATGTCGGTAAGCGTGGTTGTTATCCCGAGCATTCCCTTCAATTGCTGGGGGTTGTTAAAGCCCATCAGTCCCGCCTCAGGCAACGGGTTAATGGAAATAATCATCGCTCCGTTAGCCTTGGCTTTCTGCAACGCAGTAAGCATGCGCGGATGATTGGTACCGGGATTTTGTCCGAGTATCATTATCACTTCCGCTTCATACAAATCTTCCAGCTTTACAGATCCTTTACCTATACCCAACGATTCGCCCAATGCCACCCCGCTGCTTTCATGACACATGTTGCTGCAGTCAGGCAGGTTATTGGTTCCATATTCACGAACAAAAAGCTGGTACAAAAAGGCGGCTTCGTTGCTCGTACGACCGGAAGTATAAAAGATGGCTTCGTCGGGTGAAGGAAGTGTATTCAGCGCACCGGCAATTTTTTTAAAAGCATCCTCCCAGCTTATCGCCCCGTAGTGTGTTGCTCCTGCCGAAAGATAAAGGGGCTCAGCGATCCTTCCCTTCTTACCGATTTCGTAATCACTCAACGCAGCCAGCTCATTCACAGAATGTGCGGCAAAAAATGATGCTGTAAGCTTTTTAAGAGTAGCCTCTTCCGCGACTGCCTTTGCGCCGTTCTCGCAATATTCATTAGCCGCACGATCATCATCCGGATCCGGCCATGCACAGCTCGGGCAATCAAATCCATCTTTTTTATTGAGATTGGCCAGCGCTTTTATTCCCCTGGACACACCCGCTTCCCCGAACACATGCCTCATGCTCGCCACTACTGCCGGCATACCGGCGGCGCTCCTCCTGATTTTCCCTTTTTTCAATCCTGTGTGCTCTTCAGGATTTTCGGCAGCAGGTTTTAATTCTTCATTCATCACTAGCAGTTTGTTGAAGGGTTATCAAAAAAGTCGGACTGATCCCCTATTGTTTTGTCGAGGCATTTAAAATCTTTCTCAAGCAACAGGTGCAGGTGATCTGAGTCGTCCAGCGGCATCATAGCTTCGAATCCAACAACGGAATTGGTGGACCAGTCTTTAAGCAAAACCTTCGGCACATATAAGCTGATAATATTATTGTCGTATGATGCTGTAAGCTGGTCGCTGTAGTTAACGGGTTTCACCGTATATCCAAAAGTATTTTCGCCAAAGCTGGTGGTCTCTTCGATTGATAGTCCCGACACAAGCTCGTCGACCTCCGTTTTTGATAAGCGTATGCGTACAGAATTTCCTTTGATACGTAATTTCATTGAACAGCTGTTTCAACGATCCTTTCCGGACCTGCGTAAATATTAAACCGGTCACTTTTTAAAAAGCCGACAAGGGTGATGCCTGCTTCCTGCGCGAGTTGAACCGCCAGGCTCGACGGCGCACCGATAGCAGCGACAATACGAATACCTGCTATCGCCGCTTTCTGAATAAGTTCGAAACTCGCTCTTCCACTTAATAAAAGCACCGACTGGAGCGGCAACCCTTCGTTCAAAAAAAAGTTGCCGATCAGTTTATCCAGCGCGTTATGGCGGCCAACATCCTCGCGTAACAAAAGTAAATTTCCTGAAATATCGAATATGGCGCAAGCGTGTAACCCGCCCGTACTTCGAAATATCTCCTGTTGCCTGCGTAATGTATCCGGAAGGCGGTGTACCACGGAAGAAGCTATGCAAAATGACTCGCTGTTGACCGGGTATTCAATTTCTTTACGCACAGCATCTATGCTCGACTTACCACAAACGCCACAACTCGATGTTACATAAAAATTTCTCTCTGAGGGTTCCAGATTTGGAACGTAATCTCCTTTTAAAATTGCCAGCACAGTATTTTCGCCCGAGGCGGCTACGATAATTTGCGACAGTTGCGTTTTGTTATTCACAATTCCTTCCGTGAATAAAAAACCCGCTGCCAGGTCTTCATCATTTCCCGGCGTTCTCATTGTGACAGCGATATTTTTTTGCTGTTCATTTCCGGAAGAACCATAAAGTAATTGTATCTGCAACGGTTCTTCCACAGCAAGCTGATCGTCCGCCTCGGTAAGCGCGCCCGACTGCATTCGTCTGATATTAACAGGAAAAACTTCCATCTCTGGTTAATAATTAAAATTAATAGTGTGCATCACTTCGACGCTTTCTTGTTTTGTGTCTACGCTGCGAATAGAGTTAGGATCGACGGGGATGTGTTTGAAGGCGTTCACATCTTCGAGAAGTTCTTTGAGAGAACCCGATTTCTGAAGAAGAACGCCGGCCTCAGATGAATACCATGCCAAAATTGGTTGATAGCATTGCGAATGTTCGTCGAAAAAAGCAGCAGCAAGCGCATTTCGGGGAACATTTTTTAAAAACCCGTTTATTTCTGTATGCGCCAAAAAAGGATAATCGCAACCTATCACCAAAAAGTTATTCGAGGGATATTTACTGAACGCAGTGAGCACCCCTGCTGCTGGTCCGCGATGAGCATAAGCGTCCAGGTCGGGCAGTGTTTTATACGCGGCATCAATCAAAAATGATTGCCGGGCAGTGCAGGAGATAAAAACATCAGCGCAAAATTTTTCCAGCATCTCATATACATGATAGCATTGGGCCTTACCATGATAGTTCAGGAAACATTTATCCTCTTCCATCCTGCTGCTTTCGCCGCCACATAAAACGAGGCCATATAGTTGATGGTTGTCCAGTATAATATTTGACGTTTGCTGAATACTCCAAATAAAAATACGACTTCCGTGAATGTCCGATTAAATTCCAGGGAATTCCGAATTTTTTCAAAAGGAATTGGTTATATTAACAGTCCTTTCCCGAACCTTCCAAACTTCGATCCTTTCTTTCACCTTCAAAAAAAGTGTTATGTCTTCAAATCATGGCGTCGCTTACATTAAACCCGGTGTTGTCGACATTCAGGAAATTGACTATCCGAAATTAGCGCTGGGAAACCGCAAATGCGAACACGGAGTGATCCTTAAAATTGTTTCAACAAACATCTGCGGTAGTGATCAACACATGGTGCGCGGTCGCACCACAGCGCCATCCGGTCTCATCCTCGGACACGAAATAACCGGTTTGGTGATTGAAGCCGGGCGCGACGTGGAGTTTATAAAAGTTGGCGACCTCGTATCTGTGCCATTCAATATAGCCTGCGGAAGATGCCGCAACTGCAAAGCCGGTCAAACCGGCATTTGCCTGAATGTAAATCCATCCCGCCCTGGCGCCGCATATGGTTATGTGGATATGGGCGGCTGGGTAGGCGGACAGGCAGAATACGTATTGGTTCCCTACGCCGATTTCAACCTGCTTAAATTTCCCGACAAAGACAGGGCGATGGCAAAAATTAAAGATCTAACCCTCCTGTCGGATATATTTCCCACAGGTTTTCATGGCGCAGTTACCGCAGGCGTTGGACCAGGATCGGTTGTGTACGTAGCGGGCGCGGGACCGGTTGGACTTGCCTGCGCAGCATCATGCCATTTGCTCGGCGCCGCAGTTGTGATTGTGGGAGATATGATCCCGGAAAGACTTGCCCAGGCAAAAAGTTTTGGTTGCGAAACAATTGACCTCCGCCAGAAAACTCCGATCGAAGAAGCAATTGCCGCTATCGTAGGCGAACCGGAAGTTGACTCTTTCGTGGACTGTGTAGGTTTTGAAGCACACGGACATGGAGCACATGCACATGATGAGCAACCTGCAACTGTGCTGAATACTGCAATGGCTGTGACAAGAGCCGGTGGCGCGATAGGAATCCCCGGCCTGTACGTAACAGGTGATCCGGGCGCAAAAGACGAAGCCGCAAAAGTGGGCAGCCTCAGCATCAGGATAGGACTCGGCTGGGCGAAGTCACATTCTTTCCATACCGGGCAATGTCCTGTGATGAAATATCACCGGCAGTTGATGAATGCTATCCTGCATGAGAAGATTCAAATTGCCAAAGCGGTGAATGTTGAAATTATAAGATTGAACGACGCGCCAAAAGGATATAAAGATTTCGATAAAGGAGCGGCGAAAAAATTTGTAATTGATCCTCACGGAATGATTGCGAATTAATATTGTTATTAATCTACTTCCATCCACCACCTAAATCCCTGTAGACATTTACTACCGCCACCAACTGTTCTTTTTTTGTTTCCACAAGCTCGAGCTTTGATTCGAGTGCGTCGCGTTGCGTCATCAGCACTTCGAGATAATCAGCGCGCGCTGAGCTGAAAAGATTGTTGGAGATATCGATCGAACGAGTAAGCGCATCAACCTGCTTCTTCTTTAAATCGTAACTCTTCGACAGGTTGTCGATTTTAGAAAGTTGGGTCGAAACTTCAAAGTATGCATTGAGAATACTTCTTTCATAATTATACATCGCCTGCACCTGCCGCGCATTGGCGCTGAAAAATTCCGCCTTAATGGCGTTGCGATTTATCAGTGGTGCAGCGATATCACCCACCAGGTTATATAAAAGTGATTCAGGAAATTTTACAAGATAGGATGGCTTGAACGCCTGGAACCCGAGTGC
>JAEUVS010000079.1 GCA_016786745.1 Chitinophagaceae bacterium
TCTTCCAGGCGGCTCGCAAAACTCAGCACGCTGTCGGCATCCGAAATTATTTTGTTACTCTTTGTCCAGATGTTCAGCAACACCGTGTTGGTGGGATCCACTGCGCTGCCACCGGTTGACAATTGCAACTCAGCAGTGTTACCTGCATTGCGGAGCATAAGCTCATTGGTGACGAATCCATTCGCATCTATCAGCGCATAGAGAGGACTCGCCGCGGTAGTAGAATACAGTTGCTGCAAACCCAACGCAACGGCAGTTGCCGCCTGGTCGGATCCAAAAGCTTCATTGCGCGATGGCTGATTGGGGTTTTTAAAATCTTTCTTACATGCTGTTAACAACACAAGGCACCCCAGCAAATACTTTTTTATATAGGAATAAATTGTAGACATAGTGATTTTTTTCGGGTTAAAATTTTGCAGTCAGTCCGATGCTGTATGTCCTTGGAATGGGCACAGAACCGAAGTCGATACCACGCAGCAATGTGCTTTGTCCACCGGAATTCACTTCGGGATCATATCCTTTGTAATTATCCCACGAAATAAGGTTCCGGCCGCTAAGCATTACCGACAGGTCGCTGAGTCCTTTTAACTTGCCGATTCTGTAAGACAGCGCCACCTCACGGAGTTTTACAAACGATCCGTCATCAATTCTCCATTCTTCTATTGCATAAACGCCGTTGATCCACCCTCTTGGCAATTTTCCCATTTGCTCCTGTTCAGCAACCTCGCCATTTCCAACGCCCTGGCGCGTTCTCCAGTCTGCGTTCCAAACATCAACTCCCTGCACGGCATCTAACTGAATTCGTAAGTCAAACTTTTTATAGCTCAGCTCACTCACGAGGCTTGCGGTATAATCAGGATTGGGATCGCCGAGCACTTTACGTAATGTGCCTCCTGATGGAAGGCCGTTGGTTCTTCCCGGGGTGTACGACAAAACACTGTTCTGCACTCCCCTCTCTATCTGAAGAATGCCATTGTTCATCAACTTGCCACCGGTTTCGTCGGTTGCGAAAAAAGTACCGTAAAAAATTCCGATCGGTTGTCCTTCTATAATCGCTACCGGCGCACCTGCGTTTAACGAAAGAAGGGTGAGCGCCTGACCGATGCTAACTGCCTTATTACGATTTCGGTTGAAGATGGCTGTTAGGTTCCATGTAAGATCGGTTTTACGAACGGGATTAACGTTCAGCACTATCTCAAATCCCTTGTTTTCAAGTGACCCGATATTATTCAGATAGCTTGAAAATCCGGTTGTCGGTGCTACCACACGCGAAATCAGCAGGTCCTTTACTTTTTTAACGTAGTAGTTGAATTGAACGCCTATCCGGTTATCAAGGAATCCGAGATCCGCTCCCACTTCAATTTCCCGTTGACGCTCAGGCTTAACATTTTCGTTTGTGAGTTGCGAAGAAGATGTGAGCGACGATTTACCGATGTACGCGTTTGTTGTATAACTGTTCAACCGCGCATATGCTCCGATACCGGTAAGGTTGCCCGACTCGCCATATGCAGCACGCAATTTCAGCAGGTTCCACCATCCGGAGTTCCAGAAATCGGTACCTGAAATCACATAGCTTCCGCTGGCTTTAGTGTACACCTGGTTGCGCTGATCCTCACCAAACACCGACGATCCATCCACACGTATCGCTCCTGTTAAAAAAAGCTGGTTCTTGTATTTAACACTTTCCTGCAGGTAAGCTCCGGAAATAGATATCTCTGAACGGTCGTCTACAGGTTGCAATATTGTGCTGGCACCTCTTACTGTTTGCACAGCGGGTGCAAGACCTCGTCCATGAGCGAGCAGGTAGTCGTTCCTTTCATATTGAACAGAATACCCGGCCTGGGTTACAGAAACGAGATCGTCATTTATATCTACCTGGTAATTTGCGCTGATGTCGTGGTTTACCTGGAAGAATGTATTGGTTGCGGCACTCGCATAACCATTCTGCGTTTCATCACCACCCCAGAATGCAGCATTCACGTTATAAGCGTATGGAGGAATGAACGTGGTGCCCCTCTGCCCGTAGTTGTCAATACCAAGCGTGTAGTTGATATTGAAATTTTTGAACGGAGTCACTTTCAGCGAAGCATTGGCGAGCACGCGACTGGTCGTTTGGCGCTGTTTGATATCTTCTATTACCGAAACAGGGTTAACACGGCCGCGTTCCCCAACCGCTTTCAGGTTACCCAACAGGTCTCTTTCCCATATATTGTGAAAGTTGCCGATGATGTTAATGGAATTAAGCGGGGAGAAAAACGAATTGCCATCAGGTTTTTCATCAGCTTCGCTGTTGATGTAGTTGAGACCCATCGAAAGAGAAATCCATTTGTTGAATTCCTGGTCTATGTTCGCGCGGAAGCTGTAACGCTGAAAATCGGTATTCTTAACAATCCCCTGGTTTTTGAAATACGAACCCGATACGTAGTATTTTGTTTTATCGGTGCCGCCGCTGACAGACACATTATTGTCTGTTCCGAGAGCCGTTCTGAAAATATAATCGTTATAGTCGTAGCGTGTTACGTTCGTGGTGTTGGTGGGCAATGCAGGCGGGGTGCCTACGAGGCTGATGATATCCTGGGTAAATTCATCGGGCGAGCCACCGAACTTTGTTGGCGAGTGATTCACCGCTACTTTTTTGCGGAGCTCACTCACGAGAAAGTTGGTAGAAAAATTTACCTGCGGTGCACCTGACCGTCCTTTCTTCGTAAAAATTTGTATAACACCCGCGTTGGCGCGCGATCCGTAAATCGCTGCCGCGGCTGCCCCGTTCAGCACTTCTATTCTCTCGATGTCGGCGGGATTAATGTCTACCATCCTGTTCTGGCCGATGGTACCCACAAAATTTGCGCCGTCATAATTGGGAGAAGTATTTGTTACGCGTGTGGTTGCGTTGTTTACAATTACACCGTCCACTATGTAAAGCGGTTCGGAAGATGATGAGATGGAACTGATTCCACGAAGCCTCACAGATATGCCACCTGCCGGATCGCCGCTGTTCTGAACGATCTGCGCCCCTGCTGTTTTGCCTTGCAGCGCCTGGAGTACGTTTCCTGAAGCGCCCTTGTTCAGGTCCTGCGCCGACAACGTGCTGATATAATTTCCGAGCTGCCTTTTTGTTGTTCCCTGCGTTGTACCTGTTACAATCACTTCGTCGAGGCCGATAGCATCGTTTGCAAGCGTTGCATTCAGCGTATATACATCGGCGTTACTCACCTGGAGCTGCTGCTCGCTTCGCCTGAAACCGACGCCGGTAAACACAATAGTGTAGGCTCCGGCGGTAAGATTTGATTGAAGCGTGTAATTGCCCTGCGCATCGGTAGCCGTGGCAAAATTTGTGTTGCGGACTGTTACGGTAATCCCCGGCAAACCGTTGCCGCCCCCATCTTTAACGGTGCCGGATATGCGAACCTGGGCGCCGGACGAAAATGCCGTTAAAAGGCAAACCGCACTGCACGCCAGTATTTGCATCATTTTCTGTTCGATCACTTTTTTCATACGAACCTGTTTTGGTTGATTAAATAACTTGAATGCCTTTCTCCTGGTATGGTTTTAAAAACGGGTCGTTCGGAGGTAATTCAGTGATCAGCGTATGCACGTTTTCAATAGGACACACCTGCATCTTTTGCCGTGTGTTCAATTTTTCCGCTATGGAAAGAACAACTACTCTTGAAGACGATTCGAGGATGGCCTGTTTAACCTGTGCTATTTCATAATCACTGTCGGTAATTCCGTGCTTCACGTCTATCGCGTTCACCCCGAGAAAACACAAATCGGCGTGAAAGCGTTTTATCTTGGCTACCGCGTCGCCGCCCACCGTTATCTGCGAATTGCGCGACACACGGTCACCCACAAGAATCACGTCAATGTTCGGATGCTGCAGGTATTCAAAGGCTGCCTGCAGGCTACCGGTTACGAACGTGGCTTTAAGATTTTCGGGGAGCAGCCTCGCCATCTCCAGGATCGTTGTACCACCCGTGGTATGTATCAGCATGTCCTGCCTGATCAGGGAGATAGCTTTATGAGCGATGATCTTTTTCTGCTCGAGCGAATAGATGTCGGCATGCGTAAACGCGTTTCGGAAAGAATTAGAGAGCGCGCCGCCATGCACCTTAACCAGTTTACCCTTTTGAGCGAGTTCTATCAGGTCGCGCCGGATAGTGTCTTCCGACACTTTTATCGCCGTGCTTAGGTCGCCAACCAACACTTTGTTGTGAAGGTTTATCTCGTGCAGTATTAGTTCCTGGCGTTCGCTCTTTAGCATCGAATTAGATCATTGGTAACCAAATTTGCCATCTTTTTTCATAAAACATGCAGATTCCTGCAATTTTATTTTACAATTCTTGCAATATGTTGCATGATTTGGCATTAATTTTCGTTTCTAATCAGATTTTTCTTACCTTTTTGTTTCGTTACGAAACACTTTCAAAACATTATGAAGTTAAATTTTGACGTAGCCCTCGTTAGCGTGTTATTCACCCTCGCCGCATGCACCGGCAACAAAACATTCGTTAAGGTGAACGTTGATAACCCCTCCTTTACACCCGACACATTATTTGCATCATTCGAAGATTTGTCATCACCCAAATTCGCCGACCTGAAAACGAAGTACCAGTTAGACACGATCTTTCACGGCGAAACTGACGAGCTGAGAAGAATCCTGCTGCTTAGACATTGGATAAGTAAAACCATCAAAATCCAAAATGATGGCCCGTATCCCGGCAACGGTACCCCTGAAAGCATCCTTGATGAAGCATTGAAAGGGCACGGTTTTCATTGCGGGCATTACACAGCGGTACAAAACGCGATACTCAACGCATACGGATATGTTACCCGCTGTATACTGGCAGATGTCGGAACGCCGGTCGACTTCATAGCGGGCGGAGGTCATCACGCCATTAATGAAGTATGGCTGAACTCACTGCATAAATGGTTCCTTATCGACGCGAAGTACGACTGTCATTTTGAGAAAAGCGGCATCCCACTGTCGGCACTCGAAATAAGAGACGAATATTTTAGAAACAAAGCAGCAGACCTTGAAGTAGTGAAAGGCATCGATCGAGTGCCCGCAACAGTTTTCCCGGAATTGAATTACACACCCAAAGAAAATTATGCGAGAATATACACGTGGCTCAGCTGGGGAAGATACAACAACAGGTACGTGAACTGGCCCAATACAAATACTGATTTGATGGTGGTGTATGAAGATGAATACTTCAAAACGCATACGTGGCTATGGGATGGAAAACCATTCTGGGGTTATAAGCCGGAACTGATGCGCCGCGTGCAGGACCGTAAAGCAATTGAATGGACACCTAACACGATACAGTCGAATGTGTCGATACAAAAAGACCAGGCGACTATTGATCTCACTTCTGCCACACCTAACCTGCAGACCTACCAGATGAAAGAACCGGGAGGTGAATGGAAGGATATTTCGAAAACGGTTACTGTAAAACTCGACAAAGAAAAGAACGAAATAATTTTCCGCACGATGAATAAAGCCGGCGTCACCGGCGCAGAGCATCGCGTTCTTATTGAAGAATCTCGCGGGTAGTTTCGCCCTGCGAATTCATAAATGTATCGTGAAATTGTTTTGTATAGGTTTTCAATTTTTCTAAATACTCTTCCAGTTTCAGATCCTGTTCATCAACAATCATGTAACTCAAATCAGGAGTACGATTAGCAAAGTGTCGTGTTCTGTCCTGCCGGAAAAAATATTTCTTATCGGGTGTTGACATTCCTTTTGGCAACGTTGTTTCTTCCCAGGTTTTCTTTAGCTCTGTATAAATTTTATTTCTTCTCGCAAGGTTATCCTCCACAATTTTTTCAGCCTTTGTAAGGTTACTATACACGTCGTCATAGCTCACAAATCGCGCCTTGTGCGCACGGTCGATTGTTCGCTCCAGTTCAGAAAGATCGAGATAATTGAGCGCTGTGTGCTTCACAAGCGATGCGATGGAATAATACAATTCAAAATCATGCTTGTTTTCCGCGCCGGCAGAAATATTTCGACTACATATTTCAATGGCACGGTTCATCTTTTCAATAAATTCAGGTGCACGTTTTACCTGGTCGGCGTACCGTGTGTTCCAGTATGGATCGTATTCTATGGCATCACCTCTTGGCAAATCCGGAAGTTGCGTTTTGCCAATCTCACCATAGTGCCAAACCTGCCTTTCAAGCGTTTCAAAATAGTAATACGACGCCTCATTCAACAGGTAATACAAACTATCCGCACCCGACGACTGTTTACCATAATAGTTGCGAAAATATGTCGACGTAAACTCATTGAGGTCGGGCTTTGCGGCGTTCCAGGAATATGCGGCGGTCGTTAAAAAACTCATCATCCATGCCTGGATCGGCAAACCGGAATCATCCCAGCTCGTACGGATAACGCCTTCGAAAATTCCTTTATTCATGCGGGAAGTGAGGAAGTGGTGAGAGTTTTCAAGATGACCCATCTTTCTCTCACCCTCATCTGTTTTCTTGAAAAAGTAAGGAAGAAACAATGGCTCAATACCCGGATTTGGATCATACGCAAACACGGGATAGCCCATCGAAATAGCTTGCTTCGCATACTTGAAGTCGTCAGTTTCAAAACCGTATTCCTCCGTTAGCACAATTCCTTTCTGCGGAACTATTTTATACGATTCATTTTTTCCTCTCGTCCAGTTCATCGGGCCTTCCCATACCATCACTTTCCTGTTCTGCTGCTGCAGGTGTTTTGCCGAGTTGCCAACAAAAAGATGATAAAGTCCGCTCTTACCTATTTCCTCCATCTTTTTTTTGCATTGTTCACATTCGCCGAGCTCATATGTTTCATCTGATCCAATGTGAATGTATGATGAGCCAGGCGTCGCCTTGATCGCGTCCTGCCACAAATCGAACAACAGGTCGTACGATCCTTTTTTCAGGGGACAGAATTCAAAGTTGGAGGCCTGTATTTCGCGCAGCGATGCATACTGCGGCCATTTCAATATAAAACTCACATGACCAAGTCCCTGCACAAGCGGAACAATCTGTACGTGATATTTTTTTGCAAACCTCGTGAACGCCTGCATCTCTTCCATCGTAAATGCGCCAGGCGCGCCAATTTCCGGATGACTCGGATAAGCAAATTTGTCTTCCCATTCCCACACAAGCATATTTATCTTGTATTTCGCCAAAGTGCGGATGAAACTCTCTACATATTCGCTGTTGTCCTGGTGATGTTTCGTATCGTAATGTACAGCCCTCACTTTCGTATCGGGCCAGTCGACAATATCTATCGTCCCTGCTTTTACGCCATCGCCTGTTTTTGTGAACAACTGCAGCAGTGTCTGCACACCGTAAAACAATCCCGGTGATGAACCGGCGCGTATCGTCACCTTCGATTCATCTATTTTCAATGAGTATGCATCAGCGCCTTTTTTTATATCGGCGCCTTTGCGTGTAAGCACGATCGCGCCATTGGCAACAGAAGATCCGACAACCGCTTTTACACCAAATTTTTCAGCCAGTTGTTTTACCAGTTCATCGGCCGTAAACTTATCTTCTGCCGACGAATTTTTGTCCATCGCCACTACAACATTGCTTTCCAGTTTAAATTCTGCCGTACCAGGCTTTACCTGTTGTGGATAAGGTATAATGTCGATTCCTGCCTTTGACAATTCGCTGGTTTGACCGAAACCTGGAAAGAAAATAACAATCAATACAGCTGTTTGAATGAAAGCGCGAAAATTATTTTTCATCATCGATGTTTTGAGCGGTTTTAACAGGGCCGATATATTTTCTTGCAATAACAATATTGTCGTATTTGATATGGTGCGACTCGCCTGCGGGACTTTTATCATCAAAATATTCTATCCACAGGTAATTTAATTTCATAGAATCAGTCGTTCTCCACCGAAATCCTTCGAATGGTGGCGCCGATGGATTGATATGCCAAACATCCTTTGTCCACCTTCCGTTCGGAAACCCGGGACCCCAGTGACCTATCTCTTTTCCATCCTGCCAGATGCGTAGTTCGCCGTTGCTCGCAGTGGCGGGGCTATTCATTTTAATCATCACCTCGATGCACATCCACTTATCCCATTGAAGGGCCATTGCATTCTTATTTCCGGTAGCTACATTATTGCCGTAACAACTGGTACCACCATTCCAGCTGTGCATTCCCGGCCAGTATAAATATGTTCCCATCGTTCCTTCGTTGTCAACCGGTTCATAACTTATCGACAGCCTGCCATCTATATTGCACATACCCGCGCGCGGATTCGGCCAGCTGATGGCAGGATCGTAGCCGCCAATCCAAACTGCTTCGTGATGAATATAACCCTTCGAGATGGAAGGATACTTAACATAATAGCGTATGTAGATGGTACTATCGAAGCCCGGATCAAATGATCTGAACAAATGTCCACCTGTATTTACTCCGCCTGTATTCGTAATCTTAAGAGAATGCTGCCCGGCGCTATTTGCCGGAACATCGCTGTCAACACTCATGTTCTCTTTATTCAGCACGTCGTGGTAGCGGCTAAAAATCGCCGGCAAACCATCTTCGAAGTTTTCTGCATACAGCACATCGGGATCGGTTTCAATATTCCTGTCGTTCGGGTATTTAGCCGCTATGCCATCGTTCCCTGCGTTTTGCAGGAAGAGAGCGATTATCAGCGCAGTGAGGATTAACAAAATAATGATTTAAAAGAAATAAGTAAGGTAAAAATAATACTTTCACCTTCTAAACCTTTCTTTCTGCAAATAATTTTAATCAAATGAAGTATTTCGCCCTATCATTCGTATTCTTTCTGATCGTCGGTCATGTTGTTTACGCGCAAATCCCTGCTGACAGGGTCACAGTCAGCCCGAAAGAAATCGACAGCGTGCTGCTCAATCCCGGAATCGGGTTCAATACTTTCCAGCATTTTAATGGCGACACACTCTTTCCTGGTTCAGGTTGGTCGGAAGGATCGCCAATCGTTTACCAAAATTTTGGTGGATCAACCTTCAACAAAAATTATCCGCAAACAACAATAGCTTATTGGAGGGTTTACTGGAAATACATGGAGCCCGAAAAGCAGGAATACCGCTGGGATTTGCTCGACCAGGCACTTGACAGCGCGCGCAGGCGCGGTCAGAAGCTGCTGTTGCGAATCGCTCCATATGGGTCGGATCCAAAAAACACCGACGTACCCGAATGGTACAGGAAGATGGTTGGAGCGGGTACAAATTTCAAATACAACAACCCGGTAAACAAATGGATGGTCGACGCTGAAGATCCCCGGTATGCGCAGTATTTCGGAGGGCTCATCCGCGCGCTCGGAAAAAAATATGATGCTAACCCTGACATTGAGGCTGTCGACCTGTCAATTGTCGGTGCATGGGGAGAAGGCGGGGGTTCTGCGCTGTTGTCCGAAAAAACAAGAAAGGCATTGATAGGCGCTTACACAGAATCGTTTAAAACAACGCCATTGCTCGCTTTGCTCACCGACGAAAAAACAAACCGCTACGCCGACACACACGGGCCACACACAGGCTGGCGCGCAGACTGTCTCGGTGACCTCGGCTTCTGGGCGAAGGACCAGAATGGATGGACGCACATGTACGACTACTATCCGCAATCTATAATACAGTTTGGTTTGCAGGATACCTGGAAAAAAGCGCCGGTTAGTTTTGAGATCTGCGGCACCTTTCTGCGGTGGAGGGACCAGGAAAAGTATGGAGAGAAAGAAGTGAAATATATTTTTGACGAGGCGCTTAAATGGCACATCTCTTCTTTTAATGCTAAATCATCTCCTGTGCCCGCGGAATGGAAGCCCCTGGTTGACGATTGGTTGAAAAAGATGGGATACCGTTTTGTTCTCAAACGGTTCTCATATTCACGCGTCGTGGAGGCCAACGGAAAATTTTTATTCGATTCGTGGTGGGAAAACAAGGGCGTGGCGCCCTGCTATGTCGCTTACCCGGTTGCTGTGAGATTAAAAAATAATCAACACTCATATGTTATGCTCACCAAAGCAGACATAACAAAATGGCTGCCTGGCGACAACCTGCTGAGCGATTCTCTTTCGTTACCACCAGGCGCTGTTCCCGGTGAGTACACCATCGAAATAGCTGTTTTGAACAACAAGCTGCCGCAGCACACAAACATGAATCGCACGATACGTCTCGCTATCGAAGGAATTACACCCGATGGCTGGTACACTATTGGTAAAATGAATATCAGGTAATAGAATTCTGGTGATTATGCGATCGCCGTGAGCTTATCTTTCACTAGATTCTTCACTGCCTGGATTGCGGGTGGAAATAATATCCGTAGATCTATTTCGTCTTTGTCGGCGAAACAATTTTTAAGGGTCGCGATGAAAATATTTTTGATTTCCGTGGCGAGATTGATTTTGCAGATGCCGTTCTTTATCGCCTCTTTTAGTGCAGGCACAGGTATCCCGGATCCGCCATGCAGCACGAGCGCAGCGTTTGCTACCTCATTGATGCGTGCAAGCCGTTCGATATCGAGCTTCGGTTCATCTTTATAAAATCCGTGTGCCGATCCAATAGCCACCGCAAGTGCATTTACGCCTGTTTCCTCAACAAAATATTTGGCTTCTTCAGGATCTGTAAAACCAACTTTCTCTTTCGACTGACCAAGTTTAGCAACATATCCCAGTTCTGCTTCAACATTCGCATCATAGCGTGCTGCAAGCTGAACTACGCGTCGTGTAAGTTCAATGTTTTCAGCGATTGGTTTTTCGCTCGCATCAATCATCACCGAATCAAACCCTGTATCGAGGCAACGTTGCACAAGTTCATACGAATCGGAGTGATCGAGATGAATCCATCCTTCCACATTATATTCTTTCAACGCCGCCCTGCCCATTTCAACTGCAACTTTCAAACCCATGTAGTCGATAGATGATTTTGTGAGCTGCAGGATGATCGGCGTATTCAGCTCTGAGGCCGCCTGCAGAATGCCACGCAACGTTTCATAGTTATAATAATTTGTAGCCAGCAGCGATGACCTGTTTTGCTGAAGTTGTTTCAGTTTATTAGTCAGCCTCATTATAATCCAAATCGTTTTTGTGCGGATTGAACAAAATCATCGTTCGATATGAACGCTTCGATGCCACCACATGCGGTTGTAGAAATATAACCTGTAAGATTTCCGAATTCGTGGCAAATTTCAAGCGGCGCATTCTGAAGGAACTTAAAAATAAATCCTGCATTGAAACTATCTCCCGCTCCGATAGCATCTACAACCTCTTCATTGAGATACGCAGGGCGCGAAATAATATTTCCATTGCTCACAGCTACCGACCCTTTGTTTCCACGTTTTACCAGTAAGATATGAATGTACTGTTTCAATGTTTCGATGGCTTCTTCCAAACTTGATTTGGAAGTAAATTTCAACAGCTCGCTTTCATTGGGAAGAAGGATGTCAACAAACGGAAGAATATTTTCAAAATCAAGATCCCACCGCTCATAAGGATCCCATTGCGGATCGAACGAGGTAGTCATTCCCAATTTTTTCGCTTCACTGAATAACATCCCTATATGCTTCCTGAGACCGGGTTGTAGAAAATAGGAGGAGATGTGAAGATGTCGCGCGAGCTTTAACTTTTCGAGCGGGATATTCTCGATGCTAAAGCTATCCATCGCACCTGGATAAGTGAGGTTGGCCCTGTCTTCTCCAAAGTTCATGATGACAGTGGCGCCCGTGGATGCTTTTTCGGTTTGCGTTACCATGCTCACATCCACACCGCTCGACGTTAGCGCCTTGAGCACATAATCGCCGAACGCGTCTTTACCAACTTTGCCAATGAAAGCAACCTTCGCTCCAAGCGAGCTTACATTATTTGCAAAGATCGCCGACGAACTGCCCAGGGTTACCATCATCTGCTGCGCAAGTTTTTCTTTTCCGACTTCGGGAAGAGCCTGCACTTTGTTGAAGATGATGTCAACGTTTAATTCTCCAATAACAACAACATCGTATTTCATATCGCCTGCCTACCGTTGATAAAAATTGAATTTAATAAATTGGCTCAACTTCTGTCAGTATACCCGCGATTCTTCATTCGCAGGAAAGTTATAAATCGTCACTCCCTGCACCACGCGGGTAATCGTGCCATTCTCGGATGGATTGTCTGGCTTGAGCTTTAACTGTATGGATTTGAAATATCCAAGTATCTGGGCCGGTAACACGCTGCAAATAGCCAGTAAACCTTCGTTTAACTTATCCGTTCCATTTGATAGATTTATGCCAAGCCCCAGGTCAATTTCCTTCACCGGCGACTCTGATATGCCGATACTGAAAATTCCTTTCTCTCCTTCACTTACGGATTTCACGAGGTCGATTTCGTACTGGTGGGCGTATTCGTTATTGGAAAACAGATAAATAAGTAAAGTCGTAGGGCTGATTACCGCTCTTGGTCCGTGCCTGACTCCCAGGAAAGAATCGCATGTGCAAATCACTTTTCCGGCGGATAGCTCCTGTATTTTCAAATGCGCTTCGCGCGCAGCGCCCTGCAAAGGGCCCGATCCGAGCACCACCACCCTGTCGAAATCCATCTGTGCCACTTTCTTCAATGCAGGTGTGTATTCTGTTATAATTTTTTCGGCATACGAAGCGAGCAGGTCAACATGCTTCTTAAGTTCATGAATGCTGTCCATCTGCGATATCAGGAGGCCCGTCAACAACATGCTGGTAAAACTGCCCGTCATTACAAGGCTTTGATCGGCCGCGTGTTTAGGTAGAAGAAAAACGTATGAACCAGATGTCTTTGCTTCGCGGGCAAGCTTACCCGAGGGACTGCACGTGATGATGAGGTGATAAACCTTTTTGCACAACATGTTGGCGAGATTGACCGCGGCAACACTTTCCGGACTATCACCAGAGCGCGCAAACGAAATTAATAAGGTGGTATTCTCTTTATTAAAATATTCTTCGGGATGCGAAAGCAGGTCAGTTGTTGCGATTGCAGAGGTACGCTTGCCTGTGTTTTTCTGGAAAGGTCCCTGTAAAATTTTTCCGATGAAAGCAGAACTGCCGGCGCCTGTAAGAATTACTTCCAGGTTGTCACTGCTGTATGCTTCCTTTAAAAAATTTTCGAGCGAAGTTTTTTGACTTATGATAAGATCATAAGTCTCGCGCCATAGTTTAGGTTGTTGTACGATTTCGCGACTTGTATAGATTCCACCGGCCAATCCGGCGTTGAGAAGTTCTTGACCAAAATATTTATGGCCATTGAAATGATTCTGTTCAGAAAGCTCGTCGTTGTTGGAATTTGCCATATTTCCTGGTTAACCTCGTTTCGTTTCGTTATTTCCCAAAAGTAATGTTTTATATTTCCTTTTGAAATTTATTTTTACCTTTTTTATTATGTTTTTTTTCGATCCCAAGTCTCCTTTATAAAGGAAATATAAGCAAGCGGCCGTTTTTACCACAGAAACACTATCTTACGCTATATTTCTGTTCTACTTATGAGCGAACAAGACAAAACTTCCACGGTCAGCCGGAGGGTTCATATATTACAAAAACTCGATTCCCACGGCCAGGTTGACGTAATATCTTTAAGCAAGGAATTGGGTGTAAGCGAGGTAACTATCCGCAACGACCTCACCCGCCTTGAACAAAAAAATATGCTTATCAGGGCAAGGGGCGGCGCCATAAAGATAGACCGTGTGGGGATGGATTTCACGCTCTCCGATAAAAATCAACAGCATTACGAGGAGAAAAAGAGGATTGGCAAGGCCGCAGCAGAGCTGGTAGAAGACGGCGACACCATCATTCTTGATTCGGGCACCACTACGATGGAAATAGCCAAAAACATCGGTAACATCAGCAATCTTACCGTTATTACGAACGCCCTGAATCTTGCGAACCAGTTGGCCGAACACCAGGGCGCAAATGTGATCATTCCGGGCGGATTTCTGCGCCGGAACTCGCTTTCCCTCGTCGGGGCCACTGCCGAAGAAAGCTTCCGGAATTATTTCTGCGATAAACTTTTCCTCGCTGTAGATGGATTAAACACCACTCACGGCCTTTCGACACCCAATATAGAAGAAGCCCACCTCAACCGCATAATGATCGCCATTGCCAAGCAGGTGATCGTAGTGGCCGACTCAAGCAAATTTCATAAGCGCAGTTTCGCCTTCATAGCGCCTATTTCAGAAGTAGATGTAGTGATAACCGACTCCGGTCTCAACCCCGACGACCAGAAAAAGCTTGAAAATGCCGGGGTTAAGGTGACTATAGTAAAATAAGCAAACGAAAGATTCTGCGGTAATTATCCTTATATTTACTTTCTTTTAATTTTTCATTTTCTGCTATGATTCGTTTATCCCTCCTGTGGGCGCTGGCTTTTTGCAGCCCCCTGCTCTCTATTTCCCAATTTAAAATGCCCGCTTCAAAGGAAGCCGGCAAAAACGTGGTTCCGGTATCCAAACCCGGCAGCTATGCTCAGCCGGGAACAACATACATGCTGGTGAACGATATAAGCAGTCCACAAACCGCCATCTTCCTGGGTAAGGATGTTACCCTCGACCTGAATGGTCACACTATTCGTTATGCGGATGGAAACTATGAGCACATCAGAAATAAAGGGTTTGAAGAAGGTACAACCGGCTGGGATTTGTCGAAAGCGCCGGGCGCAAATGTGGTGAACACACGCGAGGTACATGTGTTTATCGGCGACAAAATATTAAGCCTGAAAAAAGGCGACGAAATCACTTCGTCGTATGTAAACCTTCCACTGGGCAACCGGTCTTACTTCGCGATGTGCGGCGTAACAGGATTCGATTACCATGCAATGAATGCAGACCTGAAGAACCAGATGAAAGTGAGCATTTATGTGGAAGATGAAAATGGAAAAGAAGTAACGCTTGTTACCGAATATAAAGATACCACCATGCAGTCGAGTCCATTGATCCGTGAAGCTCCTGAATTGGGTGGTGGTTTTCTTTACGCACACCTGAACAAAATACCCGCGGGAAAATATCGGGTGCGCGTAAAAGCGGAGACAGATTGCCTTGTAGATGAAATTGACATTCGTCCCGCTATGGATGCGGGTATAGGTATTGTGAGCAGCACGTCGGCGATGGGAAGCTATTACCACCTCGCAAACTGCGGCCACAGAACAGCATTTTTCGATTACACAGCCGATGTAAAAAATGGAACGCCCATAAGCGGTATTCCTGTGGTAAATGGAACAGGCACCATCACCATAAAAAATGGAACGATTGAAAACGCCACGGAAGGAATTCTTTCATGGGGCATTCAATCTACGGCGAATGATGTTCGGATCATACTTGATAATGTAAAGATTAAAACTGCCGGCATAAATTCAGTGGCGCTCGAAATTCCTCAAGCCACAATTGTTAACTGCAGGTTCGAGGTTGACAACCCTTTTATCATTAACCGGCACTGCAGTTTTAGCGCGGCCAACATTACGGGTCGCGAACCGTCTGAAATTTCTTACTCAGAATTTATAGGCGGGCAGGGATGTCTCTTCACACACGGCAGAAAAACAAATATTCATCACAACCTGTTTGTCAACAGGCAAACGGTTACGAATCATTACAGCGTTGCCATAAACGGTGAAGCATCAAGAGTTTTTGAAAATATTATCGAGCCCGAAATGGGCTCAGGTATATGGCCATCGCAGAATTGCGAAATATTCAACAACACTATTCGAATCAAAACGTCGCCGCCTACATGCGAATACGGACATGAAGAATACAGCGTAAATGCGATAAGGATGGCGGATTATCACCGCAAGCCGGGAGCGCCGGACGGCACTTTCGGCAACAAAGTGTACAACAATAAAATTTACATTACCGCTAACGATTTCCCCGATGCTCATCCGGGCTATATACCGATGGCCTTCGGGGTCTTTTACAGTGTTGCAGGAGGAGAGGACGATGTATTCGGAAATGACATTGTGATCGAGAAAACAAATCCGAATTCAAAAACTATTTCAACAGGACTTTACATCTGCGGCGGCGCCGAAAGCCTCGGTGGTAACTTCTACAATAACCGAATAACGTCGAATGTGCCTGGCATTTGGGTCGCCACAATGTATGGAGGCGCGGGCAACACGAAAATATTCAACAATACCCTGGTCAAATCGGCTAACGCCTCCGACACTTACAAACCTTTTCGGATGGGATGGGCAGCCAGAGATGTTTGCGTTGCAAAAAATATCCAGTTGAAGTCGAACAAATTCGAAGGATCAAAATTTGATATTGATATTGACGGGAAAGAAAACAGCTTTAATGTTTACTGGACATTGAATATAAAAGTGCTCGGCAAAGCATCTGCACCTGTTAAAAACAGGGAGATAAAAATATCCGACAAAACGGGCCAGGTGGTGTTAACAAAGCCAACCGACGAGAATGGAACGTTAGCTGCGGAGCTGCTTCAATTCAGCGCTGATGGAGAAACAAAAAAATTCAGCGCTCCCTATACTATATCGATCGGAAAACAGAAGATAGTGACAGACTTAACAGAAAACACTGACCTCGTTATCCACATCAAAAAATAAGTGCATGAACAAATCACACGGGGACAAAGAAATGCCCAGGCGAAAGATGATAAAGTATGGAGTTCAGAGCGCGGCATTAACGCTGATTGGCAACGCAGCCGCCTCGTCAATAACAGCAGAACCTGTAAAAAGAATTTCGCGGAAAACAAAAAGTGGAAAGGTTGTCGTTATCGGTGCGGGGGCGTTTGGTGGCTGGACAGCGCTCTTTCTTCAGCGAAAAGGATACGATGTTACGCTGATCGATCAATTCGGACCAGGTAATAATCAATCGAGCTCAGGTGGTGAAACCCGCGTCATCAGGGCATTTTATGGCAGTCAGCAGGTGTACTTCGATCTCACATTGAGAGCGCTCGACCTGTGGAAGGAAAATGAAAAGTTGATGAAGAAAAAAGTTCTTTATCAGAACGGGTTGCTTGTTTTTGTACCGCAGGAAAAAGATCCTTCAGTAGAGGCATCCATCCCTATGTATAAGAATGCGGGGTTAACATTTGAGAAGGTCAGTCCCGCAGATGCCGCTAAACACTGGCCACAGGTAAATACAAAAGACCTGGATCACGTGATGTACGATAAAACCGCAGGTTATTTGTTATCAAGGGAAGCGTGCCAGGAAGTTTGCGGGCTGTTTGTAAAGGAAGGAGGAACATTTTTGCAGCAAAGGGTAGCAAGCTATAAAACGGACTCGGGAAAGTGTATTGAAGTTTCTTTACCAGGTGGAACGAAAGTCGGTGGCGACGAGTTTGTTTTCGCTGTGGGCCCATGGATGATCCGGCTGTTTCCTGAATTGTCGAAAAAAATAAGGGTGACGCGACAGGTTGTGTTTTATTTCGCGCCTCCCGACGGTGAATCCGACCTCATAGAAAACAAACTACCCTGCTGGTTTAACATCAACCAGAAAGGAATTGTTGACCTTTACGGAATTCCGGGCAACGAGCACCGCGGATTTAAAGCTGCCGGCGAACTGACCGACATGATCAATGATAAATTCGATACGTACGACAGGTATTACAACCCCGGGGAATTGAAATTCGTCCAGGATATTGTTGCAAACAGGTTTCCGAAAATGAAAGGCCGCCCGCTTATAGAACACCGCGTGTGCCAGTACACCGAAACGCCCGACAGCGACTTCATCCTCGACCGCCATCCTGAGACTAAAAATATCTGGGTAATGGGCGGAGGATCGGGTCATGGTTATAAAATGGGGCCCTCAATGGGAGAACTTGCATCACAAATTGTGGCCGGTGAGAAGGAAATTCATCCCACATTTGCGCTCGAACGGTTACTAAAATAACTATCATGAAATATTATCTGCTGATAGCCCTCTGCATTGGCTATGGAAGTTTAACTGCACAGGTCAACGACGACTCGGTTAAAGTAGGCGCTCATTTCAGAACTTTTCATTTCATTGAACCCAAAGAAATGAAGAAAGGCGCGGCAGTGGTTTTTGTGGTTCATGGTTCAGGAGGTGATGGTTACGGAATGATGGAACGCTCGAAAAAGTTACAGGAAAAAATAAAAGGTGAGAATGTTTTCCTGGTATTTCCCGACGGTTACAAACGTTTCTGGAACGAATGCAGGAAAGCCTCTCCCGCACCGGCTAATATCGAGAATATTGATGATGTCGGATTTTTTAGCGAGATGATTAACTACTTCGTAAAAAAATTCAGCGCCAACCGCCAGCAGATATTTGTGGTGGGCACTTCCGGGGGCGGGCACATGGTGTACAAACTGGCTATGGAGTCACCGGAGAACTTCAAAGCATTCACTGCTATCGTCGCTAACGTGCCTGACACCGATAACCTCGATTGTGCACCTAAAAATATTGCGGTATCGATCATGATTATAAATGGAACAAAGGATGCCATCAATCCTTATAACGGGGGACCGGTAATACTATCTGATAAAGTTAACATGGGAAATGTTCTTTCTACCGACCGGACGTTCAGCTATTGGGCGAAACTAGCCGGCTATAACGGGAACCCCACAGAAGCGAAACTTCCTGACACTGATCCTTCGGATGGAAAAACGATCGAGAAGTATGTGTACAGCGAAAAAGGAAAACCGGAAGTGATTCTATTAAAAGTGATCAATGGCGTTCATGGTTATCCAAATGATATTGATGTTCACCTCGAAGCATGGGAATTTTTTAAACGCCACATGTAGCGATTAATTACTGCTCGCTACTTTCACAACAACTGTATCACTGGATAGCGTGGGAACTTCGTAATTGCCAGTTTCAATTTTGATTTCCGGCAATGCGCTTATAAGCTCTTTACATTCTGAGGCGACTATTTTAGTTCTATAAGCATACACATCGCGCAGTTCTTTTAATTCTTTTAAATGCGACAGTCCGCCTGATGTAACATTTGTTCCCACTATATTCAGGTACTGCAATTTTTTGTTCGACTGGAGTTCAGCAATTCCCTTATCCGAAACAGCAGTGTGTTCAATGCTCAGGCGCGTAAGGTTGGGCAACTGTTTTATAGCCGCCATTTTATCATCACTCAAATCTGTAAAACCCATTTTCAGCCAGGTCAACTGTTTCTTCAATGGTAAAAGCAAATTCAAATCTTCGCTGGTAACAGAACTATGTGTTACAAAATTCGCCAGCAGGTAGTTACTTTCTTTTGCAACAGGCAATACAATAATTCCCTGCTCCTTCAGCTTTTCCAGCGCTGCCAGTGGCGCCGGTTCAACCGGTTCTGTGGGCACAATAACTTTCGTCATCTTTAGCTCCGGCACTTCCTGCAGT
This sequence comes from Chitinophagaceae bacterium, assembly GCA_016786745.1. Taxonomy (GTDB): domain Bacteria; phylum Bacteroidota; class Bacteroidia; order Chitinophagales; family Chitinophagaceae; genus Flavitalea. The sequence continues at coordinate 19,264 of JAEUVS010000079.1, forward strand.
GCAAGAAGGGTTGGCTTCAGGCTTTCGGGCTGCGACATATCTTTTACTTTCTTACTGAAATCAGCGCCTTCACCGATCCACCAGCGAACCAGGTTGATTTGGCTCTCGGTAGGCTGTGGTTTTTCGCGCGGCGGCATATGATCGTCGTTGTCAATCGGCAGCAACATTCGTTTGATCATTTCGCTTTCGTCTGCCTGGTGCGCTGCGATTACTTTGCCATCTTCACCGCCTTTCATGATACTAACGCTGTCGTCCAGCCGAAGTTTTCCTTTTTGTTTGCCGGGACCATGACACGAATAGCACCTCGTTTGAAGAATGGGTTGAACGATATCGCGGTAGGCAACGGCTTCCTGTACATCGGGCAGCGGTTTTATAACGACGCTGCCTGTATTATTGTCACTGAAGATATCTGCAAACGGTTCCGACAAATAATCTGACCCGTGCGTAAGCATTCCACCAAGGTGCCCGGTGATCATTATAAGTACAAATAAAATAGCAGGCAGAAACCGTATTTGCTGCGCCAGCCGTATTTTTCTCTCTTTCAGATATAACACGACAGACACTATAGCCACCGAAATGCCCATCCACATGTGCCAGCTGACAATATCGTTGCTGTAGTCATCACTCAGCGATAACAGGTAACCGGAAATACACGCTGCAATCGCCGAGATCATGCCACACAACAATAAAAACGGCACAGGCGCATAAAACGATTTATACTTTTCCCTGCCGGCCAGCCATTGAAGCAGCAACGCGATCAATAAAATCCCTATCGGCAAATGCACCAGTATGGGATGAAAATGACCGAAAAATTGTGTGATCGATAAAAACACGCTGCTTTGCAATTTTATTAGCCAATAATTTCACTGATAACTCTTCCGCGGGTATCCGTTAATCTGAAGGGTCTGCCCTGGAATGGATAAGTAAAGTGTTCGTGATCGAATCCGAGTTGGTGAAGTATGGTGGCCTGTATGTCGAAGGGTTCTACTTTTCCACTTGCCGCGCTATAGCCGATCTCATCGGTTTCCCCGTAGCTTCCTCCCCTTTTAATTCCACCACCTGCCATCCACATCGTGAACGCTTCGGTATGGTGATCTCTTCCTTTAAACGGCATCTTCTTCCCTTCCCTGTTCTCAAGCATCGGCGTGCGTCCGAATTCTCCTCCCCACACTACTAACGTTTCATCGAGTAGTCCGCGTTGCTTAAGATCGAGTATGAGTGCGGTGATACATTTATCAACCTGGCGGCACTTATTAATAAAACCAACATCGAGCGCGCCGTCGGAGCTTGCGCCATGACTATCCCATCCCCAATCAAATAACTGAACAAACCGCACGCCCTTTTCGACGAGCTTCCTGGCCAGCAACACATTATTGGCAAAACTTTCTCTGCCGGGTTTGGTGCCATACATCTCATGAATATAATCGGGTTCATTCTTTATATCCATTACATCAGGTACCGAAATCTGCATTTTGTACGCCATTTCGTATTGTGAAATGCGTGATAATATTTCCGGATCATTAAAAGTTTTATACTGTTCCTGGTTCGCAACGTTGATCGCGTCTATTGATGCTTTTCTCAAATCCCTGTCCATACCCTCGGGATCTTTTATAAATAAGACAGGATCGCCAACACTGCGGCATTGAACGCCCTGGTAAACACTTGGAAGGAAGCCACTGCCCCACACACTTTTTCCTGCGTCAGGGTTTTGTCCGCCCGAAGTAAGCACAACAAAACCGGGCAAGTTCTGATTGTCGGTACCCAACCCATATGTTACCCATGAACCCAGGCTTGGCCTGCCGAGCCTCGCCGAGCCGGTATGCATCATTAACTGCGCAGGAGCATGATTGAATTGGTCGGTAGTAACCGCTTTTAGAAAACTGAGCTCGTCAACAATCGTACTCAGGTGCGGCAAACGTTCGCTCACCCACGCCCTGCTTTCGCCGTGTTGCTGAAATTTCGCCTGCGCCCCCAACATTTTAGGAACACCACGAATAAATGCGAAACGTTTTCCTTCGAGAAGAGATTTTGGACAATCCTGTCCATCCATCTTCATCAATTCCGGTTTATAGTCGAACAGCTCGAGTTGCGACGGCGCTCCCGCCATGTGCAAATAAATTACGCTTCGCGCCTGCCCCGCGAAATGCGGTACCTTCGGCATAAGAGGATGCGCAGGATCGAACGAAACCTCGTTTGCAGGTGAACCGCTTCTGCATCCGAATAACGAACCCAGTGCCAATGCACCCAGGCCCATCGCACTCTCTTTTAGAAAATGGCGCCTCGTATGAAGCTCCAGCACCCGCTGCCTGGCTTCGTTATACAATTGCTGGTTGAATACTTCTTTCCTTGTCATAGGCTGGTATTTCAATTTCTTGTTACCACTTCATCGAGGTTTAAAATCGCATTCGCCACAACTACTACCGCCGCGAATTCCGCAGTTGATTTTTTGTCGGATCCGCCGTTCATCAGGTGTGCCTTTTCCGGGTCCTTTTTGAATTTTTCCAATGCTACGTTATACAGCTGCTGAAATGCATTCAGGCTTTTCTCATCGATTTCGCGGTACGTACAACGTTTATAGCCACCGGCAATCTGTTGCCTGATGTCGCTGCCGTCACTTTCCTGCATTCTCAATGCGAAATGCCTTGCCATATCAATGTACGCGGAATCATTTAAAGTCGTCAGCGCCTGCAACGGCGTGTTTGTTCTTATTCTTCTCGAAGTACATACATTTCTGGCTACGCCATCGAACGTTAACATCGAAGGATAAGGAGCAGATCGTTTCCAGAAAGTATACACCGCGCGCCTGTATTGATCTTCACCCCGACTCTGCACCCAGTCGGTGCCGTTATAGGGCGACAGCCACAAACCTTTGGGTTGATAGGGAAATACGCTTGGGCCGTACATCTTTGTACTTAATATACCGCATACACTCAACGCCTGGTCGCGGATTTGTTCGGCGGATAAACGTACCCGCGAACTTCTTGCATACAATTTATTGTCTGGATCTTTTTGCAAAAGTTCATTTGTAATTTTTGAATCCTGCCTGTAAGTGGCACTCATCACAATGGTGCGTATCATCGTTTTGATGCTCCACTTGTAGTCGTTCATAAACTGGTACGACAGCCAGTTCAAAAGTTCCGGATGTGTTGGAACTATGCCCTGCGACCCGAGATCTTCGAGTGTTTCTGCTAAACCCGTTCCGAACAATTGCTCCCAGATTCTATTGGTCATCGTTCTCGCTGTGAGCGGATTTTCTTTTGATGTGATCCATCGTGCCAATCCTATTCTGTTGCGCGGGGCATCTTTCGGAAATGCGTTTAATGATAGTGGCGTTGCAGGTTCTACCTTTTCCGCTTTCACCATCCAGTTTCCACGCTCAAACACATGCGTTTGCCGCCTCATATCCGCCGGGTTCTCCATCATCACCGGTGTTGAAGGAACATTTGCGCGTATCAGTGTCCAGTAATCTCGTTTTCTTTCCTGGTAACCAGGCTTTCCTTCACCCGGAAATTTTTCTGTAAAATGCATCCAGTCGATTACTGCACCTGTATTGTCGGTTCCGGCGATAGTCGGATTCGTATAAGTGAAGTAAAGGTCATGAACGCCGCTTGCGTTTTTAAGATTCGCTTCTTCAATACGCCATCCCCAGCCTCCATCTTCAGTAAAAGCCAATGGAATCGACGCGATTATTTCGCCATCCGCTTTATCTAAATGAATCTGCCATAAACCACCGGGCGCCGGTCCCGCATACTTATAAATAAGGCTGTTCTTGTTGTCGAGGTTGATATTTTTAAGGCGGCACACCGCATTATTACGGAACACTGCCCAGGTTGGATCACCGACTACGCCGTTAACAAAACTGTCGCATAACGATGAATTTACGGCAGGCTGCCAGGTCTTTAAAAACAACTCCACCGTTTTTGCCTTCTCTTCAGTAGTATTTTCCGCGATCCAGCTCACAACATTCTTCATTTGCTGCTGCATCGTATCGTTAAATTCACGCAAACGCGGATAATCATCCTGTGTATCCTCGTCGCGCGTGTTGTTATAAAACGCCAAAAATTTGTAGTATTCCTCGTGCCTGAAAGGATCATAAGGATGGCTATGGCATTGAACGCAGCTGAAAGTAGTGCCCAGCAAGGCATCCCACGTTGTATTTACACGGTCGATAACCGCTGAAGTTCTGAATTCTTCGTTGTCGGTACCTCCTTCGTCGTTCGTCATTGAATTTCTCTGGAAGGCGGTAGCGATGTAATCATCATCCGTCGCATTGGGCAACATATCGCCGGCGATTTGCTCGGTGAGAAATTGATCGTATGGCTCATCGTTGTTGAACGCATGGATTAACCAATCGCGATATTTCCAGATGGTTCTCGCCTCATCTTTTTCATATCCTTTGGTGTCGGCATATCGTGCGAGGTCCATCCACATCGCGGCCCATTTTTCCCCATAATGCGGCGAGGCCAATAACGAATCCACCAGCTCCGCATAATCGTTGGAGCTATTGCCTTTCAAGAATTTTTGGGCAATATGCCCAGGCGCAGGCAAACCTATTATATCGAGGCTTACCCTGCGCAGCAGTGTCGCCCTGTCTGCCCCAGGAGAAGGCCTTAGATCATGATCAATTAATTTTTCCTCGATGAAATTGTCTACCGGGTTCAATGCCCACTCCGACTTTGCAGACAGAAGACCAAAAAATTTGCGCGGTTCAGGAATTTTTACCGGCTTAAGAGGATCGTATGCCCAATGCTGGCCCCACTTAGCGCCTTCATTGATCCATCTCCTGAGAACATCTATATTCTCATTTGATAACTGTTCGTGTTTGTAAGGCATTCTCTCCTCGGGATCCGTAAGAGTAAGGCGACGGATCATTTCGCTATTGTCGGCGTCACCGGGCACTATCGCAATCTTTCCGGACTTCGTTTTTGCGAGCGCTTCGTCGCGGAACAAGAGACTAAAGCCACCTTTTTGTTTAACGCCCCCATGGCAGGTAATACAATGCTTGTTGATAATTGGTTTTACCTCCGTAGTGAAATCTACCGGTTTGGAACTGATATAATATTCTACTGCAAATGCGCCGGCCAGCAGCACCAGTACAACGATTATCAATTTCCGGTATCGGAGTAACATACTCAAACCTAATCTATTTAGGTTATTCTGCAAGAAGGAAAATGGCGATGACAGCCAATACGAGGCCGGCAATGATCACCGGGTGCGGGATAACCGCATAAAGCACCAGCGACAGAATAATGGTAATCACCGGCGCCAGCGCCGTTACAGGCACCACGATAATCGCCTTGCCATGCCGCAGCGCGTAAACAAGTGTCAGCGCGCCGATCGCATTCAGTACCTGTATCATCGCGGCGAGATACGGACCCTTAAAACCCCAATTTATTTCTTTCGAGAAATCCGTCATGAATATAGCCACCGGGATCAGCAACACCCCCGTGAGCATCATGTAAAAAAAGATGCTTTCCGCCTTCATTGTCTGGTTTGCCACTTTCATGTAGAAGCCCTGTATTCCCCATAAAAATAAAACCGACACCGCGAGCAGCAGCCAGGCGTAACCCGTTACCGTTCCCGCCTGTGGTTTTACATACGACAGTAAAACCAGCGCAATTAAAGCCAGCACAATGCCTACCCAGTGTTTCTTTGTGGTCGTTTCTTTCAGAAAATAAGATGATAAAAAGACGGTAACAACCGGGTACAGCGAAATAACAGGAAACACAATATACGCGGGTCCTTCCCTCAATGCCTGGAACAACATCAGCTGTCCGCCCGCGCCAGTTAAACCAACGATGCTTCCAAAAATGATGGATCGTGTGTCGTATTCGAGCTTCCATTTAATAATGGCCAGTCCCACGAGCGCACACGGGATCATGGTGAGGGACCATACGCTATAACCCAACGTTGCGGGAAAGCCGGCCTTCTCGGGTATTTCGATAAATGCTCCCCATACTCCCCAGAAAAGAGTAGTGATAATCGCAAAGAACAACCATGGACGCTTTTTCATATCAGTTTGAAGAAGTGACCAGGGTTACAGCGCTGTTGCGGTCAAGCTTCACTTCTTTTTTATCGTCGCCAACAACTATTGAATAAGGTGAAGCATATTGCTTTTCTTTGCCAGTAGCTGAATATTCAGTCAATTCTGTTTCTATCCTGCCGTTTTCGTCTGTTGTTTCCTCTTTTACCATCGCATTGTTCCTGTCAAAAATTTTCACCTGTTTGTTGTTAACAGGTTTGCCGTTTTTATCGGCCACCGATAACTTCAATCTCCAATTTACAGAATAAGTGTGTTGTTCGTCGGTTGACTGCAAACCAAATTTTGCTCCCTGTATCTCATTTGAAGTAAATTCTACATTTTTCGCAATATTGGTATCATGGTCCGACCAGCCCATCCTGAAAGGTTGAAAGCTTGCCAAAGCATTCGGGGCTTTGATAATTACGTTATCGTAAATTTTAGTATTTACGGTTCCGCCGTAAGGAGTGGCAAGCCAGGCCGCGGGTACATTCGTAGTGATGCGGTTATTAAAAAACCTGCCGCCATATCCTTCTAATCCGCCGCAAACATAGAAAGCAGCGGCCCTCGCCTTTGATGAAGGGTCGAGATGGTTCACCACAATTTCATTTCCAAACACGTAATTGTCGCCACCACTAGCCGAATAATAAACGGCCCACGACATTGGAATAAAGTCGTCGGGATATGGGCGGTTCTTCACTGTTATCCAAACTTTATTATTATAAAACCTGTTGCCCGAACATGCAGCTTCATCCCCCGGCCTGGCATTGTAGTCGGCCATTCGGAGTGCCGCTGTGCTGTATTCCTCATGACCATATTCGCATGTAGGAGGTGATGAATTTATTTTGATGATGTTGTCGAACATGTCTATCCCGCGGTGCCGGTAAATTTCAAAGCCTGAACCCACTTCCGGTTCTACGCGGTTACGGAATATTCTCGAGCTGTCGCCCATCGCCATCACGCTGTAATGATTGGTGACCATCTGGCGGTTCGCGAAAAAATTATCATGTATGCTCGACTTCATGCCTTTAAATACAAGACACCCCTGGCCGCCATAAAATTCAGAAAATGAAACTTCCGATGCTTCGGAACCCTGCAGATCAACAGCATAATAGCTGCTGCCGTGCCTGTTGATGATAAAGGGCGACTTTACATCGAACTTGCAGTTCACTATCGAGGCCTGCTGCACGTCAACTGCAATTGTATTGATACCCGACGTTGTAATCTTTATATTATCCAGTATCACCCGTATATTATCGGCATTGCATTGAACACCGAATGAAATGGCACCGACCGTGGCATTGTCGATATTGCCATTTTTTATAGTAACAGTGCCTCTTCCTTCAGCGGATGGAACGTCTTTGTTCCCGGCATAATCGAAGAATGCGGGAGTTTCGAGACTCGCATACAGATCGTCGAAATGGCCCCTGCGCGATATTTTGTCGGCAATTCCAACGCCTGCATCAAATGCGGGACGTATATCAATTTCATCAACGAGGCAATCAGAATCCGCGCGCACACGAACACGATATTTTCCTGCAGGTAAACTATTAAGATGCGCATAGATGAATCCTCCACCGAGGCGCGGTGACCGTTTTTCAACGGGGCAACTTATCTTGGTGCCGTTCGAATACTCGGTTTCCACTTTTACTTCGTTTCCTTTTTCATCTTCCACAAAAACACTCACCACCATTTCTTTCAGTCCCGGCACTCTTGCGAGGTCAACAGAGTTTCTTCCTGTAACACCAACCATGGCAATGTAGGATCGGTCGGCAACAGGCAGGTGTACATACGACGAAGTAATTTCATCGCCGGCCTGGAGACTCATGATTTTTTTGCCAACAAAAACGTGCACGGTGTCTGTGCTCACTACTTTCGCGCCCGGGGCCCTTGATAAGTTCCAGCCTTTTGTTCCTTCTTCGAAACCTGAATTTATTACGTGATTGTATTTACCGTCAGCATAACGGATGGTGTAGCCATTAAGGTCAAGCGTCACATCTTTCCCTAAAAAAATCGGGGTCATCGCGCTGCTGATGTTCGTTGTAAGAACATAAGTGGTTCCCGGTTTTGAATAGTTGCCTGGTTTGTTAACGGCCACTTCCCCCGGCGCCAGCGCGCGGTGTTGTGAAACTTTATACTGTGCAATTGAAAATTGCGAAATGCAAATTGATATGGCAACGAAAGCAAAAGTTTTAGATGTAATCATGCTACTTCCTGTTATTCCTGAATAATTGAAGAGTATAGGGCAACATCAGCAAAAGAGGCAATATCCATATCGCCCAATATGAAAAATATTCAAACCAGTTGTCTACGTCGTAGATGTGATTACCTTCTTTTCCATAAATTTCAACAACATGGTCTGTAGTGTACGGATCAACCGCTTCGGGGTAATACAAAGCAGCCATGTTCTGATATGCGGGGCGCACCAGTTCCGGGTTTGCCTGGATCGCGGCTGTGTCGTGAGGAACAACCACGCCAAAATCAGGGTCGAGAATAATCCATTTGTTATTTTGCCTGTCAACATTCGCGCGCACCACCACGTGGCCGGCGATGTCCCACAAAGCAGCATCAATGCCATGATCTTTCAGCACGCCCTTCACAACAATCGAATGGGTGGAGCATAAGCCCACCCCTCTTTCAAGGTTCTTTTTATAGCTGCTGAACTCATACATCCGGTAATCCTGCGGGTCAATGAAAGAAGCCGCGTAAAGCATATAGTTCTCCCAAATGGGAACGCGCTCATTGTATTTCGAAATACCCACTTCTTTCCAGTAGTGAGCAAATCCATCGTTCACAACTTTATTGATCCTGATCGCGAATTGCTCATCGGTTTCACCATCTTTTTTAACAAGCATCGCCTTGATATCAGGATATTTAATGGTAACGTCGCCGAGCCTGTTTTTAATAATTTTTTCTTCCTCATACAACGCGGGGTTACGCATGGTTTTGAACAACCCGATCACGTTAAGTCCCAGCAGGAATATTCCCAGGAAAAACAGAATTTTTTTGACTTTCATGGCGTGCCAGTGATTTGGTTATTTAAATGGCGATGCAAGGTATCCTTCGATGTCTCCCCAGTGGTCAAGCATCACCTTTCGTTTCTTTTTTAGTTGTTTGATAAGATCAGGACCCAGAACAAAACGGTCCTCGTATATCGGGTCCTTCGAGAAAATCACAAGATCAAGTCCTCCCTCTTCGAGCAAATCTATCAGCGATTGTGTGTTATCGAGCTCGTCACGCGCCACATCTACGAATGGAATGAAATCGGGGTCGCCGGTGAAGTTGGGTTCTTTTGATGGAAAGTGCGCCGGCACACCCAGTTTCTCTTTGTTCCTGTCGCGTATCACCTGCGCCTGTGCGAAGTTGCCGCTGCTCCTGATGATACTCGCATGAATACGCACCGACCGGCCCATTTTTGAGAAGAATTCTTTTTTAGGCGCGGACGCATCGAGCGATTCAAATAATGAAGCCGCGTCATTCATCTGCTTTACGAAATTCGCCACCACGCCGGGAGGTATTGTATTACGTGAACCATGAACATCCGTATAATCGTTTCTCGCTTCTTCTTTTGATACATTAAATACAAATGGAAGAAAGTATGCCTCCTCTTCAGCGGTAAGCCGCTCCGGAGCAATCACCAGCGGGCGCGTAATGTGCCGCGTAGTAACGCCCCAATACAAACTGCTCACCCTCGGAAAAACAGAACCCTTATAAGAGTATGCGTTGCTCAAAGCATTGAACGCTTTGTATAATTTGTCACCGGAATTTTTACCCGCCCAGAGTGTGCAGAGCGCTTTCAGATCTTCTTCTTTCGATAATGTTGTTTCGTTCGACTGATTTTTGTTGAGCATGTATTCGAGCATCTCAAACACCATTTCAGTAGCATCCAGCCTTTCATAACCACGGTCGTACGAAACGCGGAAGTTGATAAAAACTTTCTTTACCGACGGATCGTTTACTGACGCTGCGGAACGGATGAAAGAAACAGGATCGATTATACCTGTAACAGGATAGTTTGATGAAACCATGCTGCCTACATTAATCATTTTATGATCGGGCGTATTTTCGAAAAAACAGTTATTTGGAAGATTGCGCTGAATTTCGTCTTTCTCAGCGTCCGAAAAGTTCGAACTCGCTTCATCGAGATATAAGTCGAGTTTTTTTCCGGCTTTCGCGGCGCCATCCTGGAAGGTTTGTAAAAGCGTATGCACCCTGTCGCCCATCGCAACACCTTTACATTTTGACGGACCGTTGGGACCTGTATACAACCAGTGCGACCAGCAAATGCCCGCGCCCGCATCGTTGGTTTTAAAGAAAAAGGATGATATCTCCGGTGCATTCTTTAGCATTTCTGCCATCATGCCGGCATACATTTCCTGTGTTTCTTTGGTATCTATGCACGGAGCGAACGCTTTTTGTGTACTTCTGCGTGGATGATCCACACGCGGGCCGAGCATGCGGGGGTATGCATCAAAGAAAGCTTCGGGTAGAAAATTGGGTTCATAACCGAAAAAAGCCGCTTCCAGTCCTGCTTCACGAAGAATTTTTGTCTTTTCCAGCAGCATCTGGCGGTTCTTTTTCACAAAATCGGTGGGAATAAACGGCGCCAGCTTAGGATCAGGAAAGAATTTGAAAGGCGATGGGTTGTTACTCGCATATTCATGCCAGGGACTTCCCTGCTTTGGTATTTCGTGGAAGCTTTTGTCGGCGAGAGTGCTGACATTCAGCTGGACGCGTCCATATTTTTTCAGTCGCACCGCCTGTTTCGCCAGGGCACGAAAGTCGCCCGCATCCTTAATCGGTGCATTGATTATAAATACGCGGTCACCGCGATAGGATGCGGGACCTTGAGCGAGGCCTATTTGAGCAGTCAACAGCAGGCCGCAAATTACGGAAGGCAGGTAGCTTACTTTCATAACGTTGTCCAAACAATATTAAGACAATAATTCAAAAGCAAAAAAAGATTTCGATGTCAAAATAAAAAGGATGTGAAAAATAAATACGTATTTTCATAAGGAAAAATATAACTATTGCGACCGCTACTTATCGGGCTGTTCATAACGGCCACCCTGTCGGTTTTCGGCCAGGAAGACCTTAAACATTACAGCGCTGTTTTTAAGGCAGAAAAGCCCTACAGGATTTTTCTTCCGCACGACTATCAAACCTCCGGCAAGAGGTATCCTGTCATCTATTTTTTTCATGGAAACAAACGCGACCATAAACTCACGTACCAGGAGAATCTTGACTCTCTGGTGAATGCGGCAGGCGTTATCCTGGTTGCATGGAACGGTAAATCTGTGGAGAAGGACGACAGGCCTTATAATATAGGTTACCACTCCAATATTAATTACCAGGTGCAGTTCAAGGATTACTTCCTCGAATTTATGCATCACATCGACAGCGCCTACCGCACAATACCCGACAGGCAGCACCGCGCGGTGTTCGGCCACAGCATGGGAGGCTTCATGTCGTTCTTCCTGGCGGGAAAATATCCGCAGTTGATAGGCACTGCCGTAAATTCTAAAGGCTCAGCCGAATTTTTTCTTGGCTATCCTGCCAATCACACCCTGTATTCCTTCAGGTATCTTTTCAAAAATTATTACGGCACGCGGTTGAGGTTTCATATCGGGTCGCCGCGGGAAGAGTTGGTTCATTTAAATACTGAAGTATTGAACGGAGCTTTGAGGGAGAAGGCGCTCGATTTCACCTATAAATTTTATCCAGGACCACATGATATTGGTTTTACGGAATTCACCGAAGGGTTCAACTTCATCATTTCATCATTTAAAAACCCGGTTGCGGCTCCAAAAAGGTGGAACCATATTGATTCGTATGCCGATTTCAATGTTTGGGGATATGATGTTTCGAGCAATCTTCACCAACCTGGCTTTATCGAATTAAGTGGAGTTACCCAAAGCGGGTTCGGGATCACTACAAAAAAATGGCAACCCGATGGCAGACCGATCCCCGGAATAAATATTAAAGTAGTAACAGCGCCGGTTTACCAGCCTCGCACTTCGTACGCGGTACTCGATTATAACCTGGTAACAAAATCGAGGAACGTAACGAAAGTGATGAGCGACGACAAGGGAAGAATTACCATTAATGTAAACCACGAACCACATGAGATCGGTATTCATAAAAACACCGATCCGCCTGAAATCGTATTGCTCGACTATAAAGTAAACGACAGCTCTGTCTTTTTACCGGCTAAAAAAGAAGGCAGCATCAGGTTACAACTGCTCAACCGGGGAGGGAAAAAATCCGAACCTTTAAAAATTACGCTGACCACCGACAAGAAAGATGTATCCATAGAAAAGTCAACTATAGAATTAGCTCCACTGGTCCAGGAACAGGACACCTGGACACCCGCTGAGTTTAAGGTGATCGCGTCGAGCGAGCCGGAACATGATGGTTCGCCATTCCGCGTTCGGTTTAACGTAAACATCAGCGACAAAAAAGGAAATACCTGGACAGAAGAATTCGATGCACCGGTGTTTTACGATGTGCCCGCGTTTACTGATATCGGCATTGATGACGGTGACAGCGAAATTTTTGGAAGTGGCAATGGCGATAACATTGCCGACCCCGGCGAAACTGTAATGATTTACCAGCATAGTAACCGTACAAGATTATTTTATGATGACCCGTATATTGACAGCGAACGGTTGTACGATGAACTGCAACCCGATAAATGGGGCGACGGTTATGCACTCTCATCATTAATACATATTTCGAAAGATTGCCCGCCGGGACATAAGATTAAATTCCTTGCCTATTACGAAGTAAAAGAGTGGAAGACAATAAAAAGAAATCTCACGTGGGGATGGTTCACGATCACCGTCGGCAAAGAAGAACCCGCTTTTCCCGATCCCAAAATTCAGTTGACGGGCCGTATCGCGAGCACCGACACGGCTTGTGAAATTTACTGGCCGGGCTCGTCTGTAAAAACGAGATTCACCGGCACGAGCCTGAAAGCGACTCTCCGCTGCCAGAGGCGATCCAATTTTTTTAATGTGATAGTTGATGGTAAAGATGTTTCGTTGCTCGAAATCGACAGCATAAAGAAAACATATACTCTTGCGGATGGATTGCCCAACGGTGAGCACACAGTGGAACTCAACAGGCGCACTGATTTTAATGACGGAACAACCTGGTTTTATGGATTTGAATATCCTGACGGCGCTGAGGTGTTTGACGTGCCACAGCATAAAAGAACAATGGAATTCTATGGCAATTCCATTACTGTCGGATCGGCGATAGAAGACGAAAACGGTACCTCGGGAAGGGGCACACACACCAATAATTATTTAAGTTACGGCGCCCTGGCGGCACGACACTTCGATGCCAACTATTATTGTATTGCCCGCAGTGGTATCGGGTTGATGGTGAGCTGGTCAACCCCGATAATGCCCGAGATATACGACCGGCTCAATCCATTCGATCCCAATAGCCGGTGGGATTTTTCGAAATCAACGCCGGATATCGTGGTGATTAATCTAATGCAGAATGATGCCGCGTTGTTCGAAATGCCCGGCTACGACCAGTTCAAAAGTCGTTTCGGAACAAAGGCGCCGCCGCCGGATACGGTGGTTGAACGGTATAAAAATTTCGTGAGCCGCATACGTGTGGTGTATCCTTCCGCACATATTATTTGTGCACTGGGTAGCATGGGTGCAGTAAAGCCAGGTTCGCCCTGGCCGGGGTACATTGAAAAAGCGGTGTCGCAGCTGAACGACAAGAAGGTGTACCCGTTGATTTTCTCTTACATTAATGTAGACCGTCATCCGAATGTTGAAGAGCATAAAAAGATGGCGGATCAATTGATCGGGTTTATCGAAAAAAATATTAAATGGTAACCGCGGCATTAGAAAAGGAACTATGCACGATCTATGGCATAAATGCGGCCCGTCTTGAAAAGCTTGAAGGGTACGGAAGCGTAAACTATCTCGTTACCGATACCGATGAAAAGAAATACGTGTTGAAGGTTTACACGAACCAACCGGACTTTAATCTTGTAAAAGAAGAAATCAGGGTACTGAATAGTTTGTGTGTGGACCTTGAATTTTACGTACCGCAAACCATCCCGTCGAAGGATGGAAACTTATACCCGTTGGATAAAAACAACAACCTGCTTCGGTTGCTTCACTTCATAGACGGCGAATTTCTTTATGACACCGAAAATTCTTCCGAAATCCTTTATTCATTTGGAAGAAGGATAGCGCAAATCGCAGTTGCGTTGTCTAAATACGACAGCGCGGAAGTTAAAGCGAGAAAACTTTCGTGGGACCTTCAATACTTCTACCTCAATTTTCCTCTTGCCAAACATATCGCAGATCCGTCGGACAGAAAGCTGGTAAATTATTTCTTTGATTTGTTTCAGCAGGTGGCGTTGGATGAACTGCCGTATCTGCGCCATGGCCTCATACACGGTGATCTGCACGATCTGAATGTGTTGGTGGAGAATAACAGCGTGTCGGGGTTGATTGATTTCGGTGATATTTCCTATACGCCGCTGGTTGCCGATCTCGCAATAGCGTTGACTTATGTAATGTTGAATAAACCTGATCCGATTACGCCCGCGGTGGAAGTAATACTTGGTTATCATTCAGTTTTTCCATTGGAGAAAAGGGAAGTGGCGCTTTTACCTCACCTGATTACTACACGGTTGTGTATCAGTTTGAGTCATTCCGCCGAAGCAAAAACAAAATCCGCTGATACGGAATACATATTGATCAGTGAGAAGCCAGCCTGGCAATTGCTCCGGCAATGGATTTCGTTGAACCCGGTTTTTATCGAAAACAGTTTCATGGAAGCAGCGGGCTTTAAAAAGAATGAGAGCGCCGAACACCAGGAAAACATTCTATCGAAGCGAATAAAATACTTCGGGAAGTCGCTTTCACTGAGTTATTCCGAACCAATTTATTTTTCCTCCGCCGCTTTTCAATACATGTACGACGGTGATGGCAACACCTATCTCGATGCGTATAACAATATTCCACATGTTGGCCACTCGCACCCGAATGTTTCGGTCGCGGCCTCGAAGCAAATCAGGAAACTGAATACAAATACGAGGTATTATTATGATTCACTTGCGGAGTACGCAGAAAAACTGCTTGGATATTTTCCGCAACGCCTGAACAAAATATTTTTTGTGAACTCAGGAAGCGCGGCAACTGATCTTGCCTTACGAATGGCCAACACCTACACAAAATCAGACCATCACATTGTGCTGGAAAGCGGATATCACGGTCACACCCTGGCGGGAATAAATGTAAGCTCATACAAGTTTGAAGGGAAAGGCGGTAGAGGTGTTCCCGGAAATATTACGCGGTTGCCTTTACCAAAATTATTTAACGGCACTTTCAACACTACTTCGGAATACGTGGAAAATGCAAAAGAGGAGATTGATAGTTTGTCGCAAAAAAACATCGCCATTTCTTCTTTCATTTTCGAACCCACATCCGGTTGCGGAGGGCAGGTACCACTTCCAGGTAGTTATCTTAAAAATATATTCGCGCTGCTCGGCAAAAATAAAAGTGTTACCATATGTGACGAAGTGCAAACGGGCTTCGGACGCCTGGGTAACTGGTTCTGGGGTTTTGAAATGCACAACGTTGTTCCGGACATGGTGCTGTTAGGAAAACCGATGGGCAACGGCCACCCGGTAGCGGCGGTTGTGACAACCGAAGAAATTGCGGATAAATTTGCAAATGGAATGGAATTCTTCAGCTCTTTTGGGGGAAGTACAGTCTCCGCTGAAATAGCAATGGCCGTATTGCAAACGATCGAAGAAGAAAAACTGCAGGAACATGCAAAACAAACGGGCTACTACTTTGTTCGCCTGCTTCAAGAATTGCAAAAACATCATCCCTGTATCGGCGACGTGCGCGGCTGTGGTTTGTTTCTCGGGATTGAATTTATTACCGCGAACAACGAACCCGCAACAGCTCTTGCAAAGGAAGTTAAAGAAGGGCTCAAAAAAAGGTTTATACTAACGGGAACAGACGGCAAATATGATAACGTTATCAAGATTAAGCCGCCGATGTGCTTTTCAAAAGAAAATGCCAATCAATTCTGCGAAGTTCTCAACGAGGTTTTAAAAACGATTAATTACTGAGCGCCTTTATCTCGCTGATCACGGTATTTACTTCTTCAGCCGAATTATATAACGATAAGCCAAGTCGCGTTACACCTCCCTTCTCCATCAATCCCAATACTTCAATGGCACGTGCCGCGTAAAAATGACCGTCCCATGCGCAGATGTTTCTACTACCAAGTATCGAACAAACCTGTGCCGGCGTTTTGCCTTCAAGCGTGAACGACACGGTCGGCGCGCGGTGAACAGATGAAAAATCCTGGCCAATTACCTTCAGTCCACTAATATTTTTTATGCCTTCATACAGCTGCACGGCCAGCTTATACTCGTGAGCCCCCAGTTTTTTATATGCATCGACAATTGTTTCACGAAGATTATTTCCACCGCCGAGCGTCGCGATAAATTTAATAGCGGCAAGAACGCCGGCAAGCGCCGCATGATTCAACGTCCCTGTTTCTATGCAATAAGGTGCAAACTGGTCTGTTGTGCGCAACCTGTCTGGCTGCATTCTGTCTAAAAGTCCTGGCCGGCTGTACAATATACCTACATGCGGACCATAAAATTTGTAAGCCGAACAGATCAGAAAATCACAACCCAATTGTTGAACATCAATCGTGAAATGGGGAGCATAGGCCACTGCATCCACCATTAACAGGCAATTGTATTTGTAGGTCAGCTTCCTTACCAATGGAACATCATTCACGGTGCCCAACGCATTCGATGCCATTCCGATCGCGACAAGCCTCGTGTTCTCATTCAGCTTCTCAGCAAGGTCATCGTAGTTTAAAGTACCGTCCTGTTCTAACAGAACTTCACGCACCTTTATACCCAATTCACGCAACATCAGCCATGGACCACGGTTTCCCTCATGATCGAGTTGTGTAATCAGTATCTCGTCTCCCGGTTTTAATGTGCGGCCTATTGCACGCGCCAGCGAAAAATTTAATGTGGTCATATTCTGACCGAATGAAATCGTTTTCTCATTTTCTGCATTCAAAAACGTGGCAACAGTCTGCCGCGTCGTGTGAATGAGTTCATCGGTTTCTTTTGTAGTAATAAATTCTCCGTGAGTATTCGAATTTGATTTTTTATAGTAGTCGCTGATACTATCTATCGTTGCCTGTGGCACCTGCGTACCACCCGGGCCATCCAGGAATATAAGCGGCTGTCCGTTATGATGGCGTTGTAAAGATGGGAACTGCTTACGAATCTCTCCGGGTTGAAACATGCTTATGAATTTTTTTGTCCTGTTATAATCATTTTTATTTTACCTGATGTAGCCGGCTTTTTCAAATGAAATTTTATCCTGTAAATTTT
>JAEUVS010000124.1 GCA_016786745.1 Chitinophagaceae bacterium
AACCCGAGCGCAGCAGGCAGCGACGTACTGTGTGCAACAAATCCTATTAGGGCGGGTCCTGCGAGCTGTCCTGCATATCCCATCGTGGTTACGGCTGCCAGGGCCAGTTCGGGGGCAGATTTGTCGGCCTTTCCTGCGGCGCTGAAAAGTACGGGTACCACGTTTGCAGCGCCGATACCGATTAACAGAAAGCCCAAAAGCACGCTGAACTGCCAGGGAGTGAACACGGCAACAATTAACCCCAGCGAAGCCAGGGTAGCTCCCCAAAA
Source organism: Chitinophagaceae bacterium (assembly GCA_016786745.1). Lineage (GTDB taxonomy): Bacteria > Bacteroidota > Bacteroidia > Chitinophagales > Chitinophagaceae > Flavitalea. Next base: position 270 of record JAEUVS010000124.1, read on the forward strand.
CACAATCTTCCCGGGACCATATTTATGAACAAGCGAATCGCCCATAAAACGCATCATCGCCATCGCTACGGAGAATACACTATAACCGGCGCCGGCCATTGAAACACTAAAACCCCTGTTCTCCCTTAAAAATAATGCGCTCCAGTCGAGCAGGGCGCCTTCAATTAAAAAAGCGATCATGCAAAAAATGCCGAGCATTATTACGGGACCTGCCGGCAGTTTCAGAACAAAAGTTTTCGATTCTTCTTTTTCTGCATGATCGAGAAATGATTTGTATTGGGTGACGGCAATAACAAGGAGGCCACCGGCTATGACAACAGCCGACAGGAAGGGGGTTAATCCCGTCAGCAGGAGCACCCCGAAAATCATCGCTCCAAGCAATCCTCCCACACTGAACATCCCGTGGAAGGCGGACATTACCGGTCGCGTCATCCGATCCTGCACAACAACTGCCTGCGCGTTCATTGCCACATCCAGGCAGCCGAGCGCCGCGCCAAAAACAAATAAAGCACAACCCAGTAGGACAGGTGTGTGAACGATGGTAAGGAAGGGTAGTACGATAGCAGCTGTGATACTGCTGATAAGAATAATAATTCTGCTGCCGGTAATCTGCATGAGCGGCCCCACGAATGGCATGGAGAAAATGGCGCCGCCGCCCATTGAAAGCAGTATCAAACCGAGCCCGGCCTCATTGAGACCTGTCCTTTGCTTTGCAAGTGGAACCATCGGCGCCCAGCTTGATACTGCGAGCCCGCATAATAAGAACATCAGGTGCGTTGCGGTGCGCGCTCTCCTGATAGAAAAGTCAGCAGAAGCAGTCATGCTGCATTATACAACAGGCCATTTGAATTTCGACTTTAATTCAATTCTTTTTCCTGTTTTCTGCGATGCCCTGGTACCTTCTATAATTTCGAGGACATGAAGCGCATGTTCAACATTTATCAGCGGCTCGGTGCCATTTATCAAAGCTTCCGAAATTTTCGACGCGCCCTCCTGCCATACATATGTGCCCGGGTCAGGTAGAAAACGCTGCGACTTTTCATGATCCTTCGTAACCATATCCACGCCCCATGGAGCCCAGTCGTAACCGACGAGCGACATGTTCCCTTCGCTGCCATATATCAGGATCGACGGTTTTTCCTGCCCTTTGCCCTCATGGCCGTAGGGGTCGAAATAGTTGAAGCCCGACATTACGTGCGAAATAATGCCATTGCCGTGGTCCAACAGCAGCATAGCATTGTCTTCAGCTTTTACCGTTATGGTTCCTTTATCGTCAACTGTTCTTTCAGGTTTTACAATACTTGTCATCCCTACAACCGATTTCGCAGGGCCGAGTAAACCGGTAAGGGTGGCAATGTTATAAACGCCGAGATCGGGAAGGCTTCCGCCCAATTCTTCGTAGAAAAATGCCGACCAGGTTGGTCCTGTATGACCGTAGTGGGCATGGGCCGCGGCGATTTTACCGATTTTGCCCTCACGAAGCGCTTTTGACATGAAAGCAAACTGCGGGCTGTTTACTACCGCCGGAGCGCCCCATATCCTGAGATTCTTTGATTTGGCCAGGTCGAGCAGGGCCTTTCCTTCTTTGTATGTGTTTGCCATCGGCTTTTCACTCCACACATTACGACCGGCGTTAAGCGCCTGCTTATTCAGCATGCCGTGAACCTGCATATCGGTGAGGGTGATCATCAGGTCGAACTTTGGCCCTGCGAGAAGCTGATCAATGTGAGGAAACTTGTTGGGTACGTTAAATTCTTTCGCACGTTTCTCGGCACGGTCGAATTTTATATCGCACACACTCACCAGTTCAACAAAAGGACTTTTGGACAAATGAGGCAGGTAAACGCCCGACACGCTGCCACAACCGATAACGGCGACTTTAATTTTCTTTTCGTCGGTGGCAGAAGCAAAGGTTTTCAAATTGGAAAGAAGTACGGCAGCGCCGGCCATAGCCGTATGCTGCAAAAAATCTTTCCTCGAAAGAGTGTTCATATTTTGGTTGTTTTTAAAGCTTTAAAACTAGTTTTTTATTCTGATGTTCCGGTATTCAACTTTCATCGGGGGACCCGCATGAACCTGGAACCCGATAAGCCCCTTCTTCTTACGCAAACGTCCGTCGTTATCAGTCACTTCACTCATTAAAATACCGTTAATAAAATGACGGATCGTGTTTCCCTTCGCAATGATGCGGATCTCGTTCCAGTCGCCCGCTTTAATGAGCGACTTAAGTGAATCGGGATCAGCGATCATCGAAGTGATCTGTGGTTCTTTGCCTTTTTCAAGCGTGGCGTTTTCACCTCTTTTTGCAAGAAAGCCGCGTCCCCGTTCTTCATAATTCTGGCCGGTGTACACATTACCTCCATCAATATCTGCCTGGTATCCTTTCAATGTAAAAGGAATGGAATCTACACTGGTACTTCTATACTGGATTCCGCTGTTGCCGGTTGCGCTGATCCTGAATTCGGCAACAAGTTCAAAATCGGAAGGCTTCGATTTTTCATAGATAAGGAACGTATTTGATTTGATTGGATTCTCGGCAGTTGTTTCTCCTACAATCGTATTATCTTCAACTTTCCATACCGACGCATCACCTTTCCATCCACTTAAAGTTTTTCCATC
>JAEUVS010000158.1 GCA_016786745.1 Chitinophagaceae bacterium
TACGGCAGGGTGCTGAATGCGCTGGACGAAAGCCGTGTTCCGGGCGGCTCTTCGGGGGGATCGGCGGTGGCTGTACAGGCAGGGATGTGCATGGTAAGCCTGGGAAGCGATACGGGCGGCTCTGTGAGGCAACCGGCAGACTTCTGTGGTATAATAGGTTTTAAGCCAACATATGGCACAATTTCGCGATATGGGCTTATAGCATATGCCTCTTCCTTCGACCAGATAGGCATATTTGGGACAAATATTCCTGATGTGGGAGCTATTTTGGGGGTTATTTCGGGCCCGGACGGCTTCGACAGCACCTCGCGCCAGGAACCGCTAAAAAGCGGTAAAATGCCTGAAAAAAAGTTAAAAATCGCCTACTTCCCGGAGGCCCTTGACACATCGGCATTGGACCCCGAAATCCGGTCGGGATTGATGAATTTTATCGAAAAGCTCACAGCGGCGGGGCATTCAGTTGAACCCGTGCACTTTGAATATCTCGAATACATAGTTCCTACTTACTATATATTGACCACCGCAGAAGCTTCTTCGAACCTGTCGAGGTTCGATGGGATGAAATATGGGTACCGGCATCCGGGAAAAAATACTGATTTGGCAGAAACCTATGAAAAAACGCGCTCAGAAGGCTTTGGAAAGGAGGTAAAACGGCGTATAATGCTCGGTACCTTCGTTTTGAGCGCGGGGTATTACGATGCCTATTTTACTAAAGCCCAAAAAGTAAGAAAACTACTTACCGAAAAAACTAACCTGATCTTCAGGGAATTTGATTTCCTTCTCTTTCCCACCTCACCCTCCACAGCCTTCCGGGCCGGTGAAAAGCTTTCGGACCCGGTGGAAATGTACGTGGCTGACATTTTTACAGTTTTCTCCAATTTAACGGGGGTTCCCTCGATTTCTTTACCGCTTTTCTGGCACAATAATGGTTTACCTTATGGGGTCCAGATTATGAGCAACAGGTTTAGCGAACACAGTTTGCTGAGCTTATCGGACAAATGGATGCAGCAGTTTAAGAGGTCACGGTAATGAAAAACCTAAACCTTCGACGCCGTTACCAACTGAGGCAGACCCCAAAAATCCTGTGTTGAATCATCATCGATAGTTTTTAATCCAACCTAACGTCGGCATTGTTTTATCAAAACAAAATGATGATGAAACGTATTTTTTTAGCTTACTGTACCGTATTACTGTTTCTTGCCGGAACAGCCAGTGCGACCGACACCACTGCTGTAAAGGGAAATGAAGAAACAGCTACAAACGTAGTTCGACTTAATCCGCGGGCTAAATCGTTTGTTACCGACTACACGTCTAAGAACCGCAAGGGCGTTCTCAGCATTAAAGAAAAGGGTACCGCTTATCTCAACATGATTGACGAGGTGTTTACCCAGCATGGTTTGCCGACCGAATTAAAGTATCTGGCAATTATTGAATCAAGATTGAACTCAAAAGCTGTTTCGCGCGTTGGAGCAGTCGGCCCGTGGCAGTTCATGACCGGCACAGCCAGGGATTATGGCCTCGTAGTGAACAGTAGAAAAGACGAACGCAGGGATTTTGTAAAAAGCACGCACGCGGCCGCACGCTATCTGAAATACCTCTATAATGAATTTGGTGATTGGCTGCTGGTGTTGGCCGCTTATAACGGTGGTCCCGGTTACGTGTATAACGCCATTAAGAAAAGCAAAAGCCGCAACTTCTGGGTGTTGCAGAATTACCTGCCGCTGGAATCCAGGAACCACGTTAAAAGATATATCAGCACCCACTATATTATCGAGGGACAGGGTAGCATTACCACCCTTACTAAAGCGGAAGCCGCCGAGCAGATCGGTTCACTTGCGGGTTACCTGCTGAACCGTGCGCTCACCGCCGAAGAATTGAACGACGCAAGAACCACCACTATTTCAGGTAAATACAGGGCGATGGTGATAGCGAAATATGTGAACATGGATTCACAGGAATTTAACCGCTACAACCCGAAGTTCGACAAGATCATGGACTCTCAAGAGAACTCCTATGAACTGAAGTTGCCTGAAGAGAATATGGAAAAATTTATTGCCAATAAATATTCGATTCTTAATGAATCGGTGCAATTATTGCTGAATGACTCAAATGATTCTTCAGCACCAGACGAAGAATTCAGGAAGCAACAAACTACAGCCATCAAATAAATTTTGCTCTGTTTGTGTTCTCTAATGAAAGGTATTGGTTTCGGCCAATGCCTTTTTTATTGCGGCTGCCTTAAGGAGACATTCCTCGTATTCCAATTCCGCATTACTGCCAAAGGTGATGGCGGAGCCGGCGTGAAATGAAAGATATTTTTCAGATGAATTATAGAGCACGCTCCTGATCACCACATTCAAATCAAAGTCTCCGGAAGGTTCTATATAACCCAGCGAGCCGGAAAACAAACCGCGCTTTGTCAGCTCATACCGCTCGATCAGCTCCATCACTTTTTTCTTCGGCGCGCCTGTCATCGATCCCATCGGAAACGTTGCCTTTATCGCTGAAACAAAGTCAACATCACCTGCAAGTTCACCGCTCACTGTCGATATCATCTGGTGAACATTTGGAAAGCTGTAAACGGCGCAAAGCTCGTCGACGTTCACCGATCCCTGTACACATATTCTCGACAGGTCGTTTCTCACGAGGTCAACAACCATAATGTTCTCTGCCCTTTCCTTGTCGCTGTTTTCAAGTTCCCGCCTGCTGTGCTCATCCAGTCCGGGATCATCAACATAACGTGGGGAAGTACCTTTCATCGGCTGCGATAGAATCTTCGTCCCTTCACGGCGGAGGTAACGTTCAGGACTCATACAGGCCAAATACAGGTCGTTCAATTTATAAAAAGCTGAAAACGGGTTCGGGGATGCACTACTTAACCGGTTATATAATTGGAGTGGATCGATGCGGATGTTCTCGACATAAAATTCCTGGCAGAGATTTATCTCGTAACAGTCGCCACGCAGGATGTGCCGCCGGAGGTGCTCAACCGTATCAATATATTGCTTCCTGGTAAAGCGGCTCTTAATATCAACCGGACCAACGGATACTTCACCACGTACGGCATCAGCATTTATGAGATCGTGAAATATGCTTTCATGATCATTATCGCACGATCCGACGGTAACCGACGACTCGTTTAACTGCAGAATATACTTCGGAACAAAAAACGAAAGATCCGGGAAACCGATGCCATCAAAGTTTGATGAGGAGAGCGCCTCTATTTCATTCTTCAGATCGTAGGAAAGGTGACCGAAAACCCAATCGTTGTGCGATTCGCGAAAAGAGGCAAGACCGGCAAGCGCCGAGCCGGCGTTTGCGCTGAAATTATGAAGCGCACCGGCGGCAACAACGCACTCGATACTGGTATGAGAAAGGTGATACTTATGGTTATCCAGAAAACAACAAATGTTGAACCGGTTACCCCAATTCAACATTCGCGATTTCGTTTGCTGTGGATCAGCTATAGGGAAAGAAATAAACTTCCTTGTCAAATTATCATTTAATAGTCGTCTTCTTCGTCATCAATGCCTGAGTCATTGAAGAGATCCATATCCTTGAAGTCGTCGTCCATTGAAAGATCGTCATCGTCTCCCTTACCGGCTTTTTTGCCGCCGCTGGATTTTTTCGCTTTTGATTTCGGGAGGTCGAATTCTTCGAAATCAGGATCCCATGAATCGTCTTCTTCGGGCTTTTCCCATTCGTCTACCTCATCCTCTTCGTCACTGTCGTCGTCATCATCGTCATCGTCCCTTCCTTTTTTAGCGGAGGGTTTGGATGCTTTTTTTGATGAAGATTTCACGGGTTCGTTGTCATCATCCTCTTCATCTTCCAGCTCATCATCTTCTGCCTGTTTCTTGGGTTTAGAAGCGGCTTTCTTAGGAGTCTCTTTTGGTGCCTTGGGTTCAGATTTTCCCATGGATTTTTTTGCTGCCATACTCAGGTGATATTGAGTTGTAAAATTTCAGCGAAGTTTTTAATTAGCCAAACTTTTTTTGAAGTTTTTTAGTCGACCGAAATGAGCTGGTCGCGGCCGGGGCCATTCGATATATATGCCACTTTTACCCCAAGAAATTTATTAATAAAGTCAACATAAGTTTTCATTTCTTCAGGCAGTTCACCGGCTTGTTTTAATTCTGAAATATTTTTATTCCAACCCCTGAAAGTTTTCAGCACGGGTTGTATATCAAGCCTTGTCATCTGGAATGGAATCTGGTTGGTTTCTTCTCCATTCACTTTATAGCTTGTGCATACGGAAAGATTCTGAAAGGCGTCGAGAACATCGGCCTTGGTCATAATCAGTTTTGTAACACCATTCACCATGCAGGTATATTTCAAGGCCACCAGGTCTATCCATCCGCATCTGCGCGGCCGGCCGGTAGTCGCCCCGAATTCCTGTCCTATCTTTCTTAATTCTTCTCCAACGCTATCAAATAATTCAGTAGGGAACGGGCCGCTGCCCACACGCGTACAATAAGCTTTTGTAACGCCCATCACATCTTTAATTTGCTGTGGCGCTATCCCCAGGCCGGTACACACACCCGCTGATATCGTGTTCGATGAAGTAACGAACGGGAAGGTTCCAAAATCCACATCCAGCATGCTTCCCTGGGCACCCTCGGCAAGCACCTTCTTACCTTCGTTTATCTTTTCATTGATAAAATATTCGCCATTCACGATTTTGAACTGTCGCATGAAGTCCATCGCTTCCAGGAATTCTTCGTCCCATGCGG
>JAEUVS010000018.1 GCA_016786745.1 Chitinophagaceae bacterium
AAACGTAATTCCCTTTTTTAATCCACCGATTAAAACGGTCTCGGCATCCTGCGAACCTTTTGTTTCGAGCAGCGCTTTATAAGCGGTGGGCCAGCTGCAGGGAATGGCCACTTTCACGCGCTCATCGAACGCGGCGACATATCCTGTAACTGTTCCTCCACCTGAAAAGCCCGTAACACCGATGTTATTCGGATCCACTTCTTTGCGTGTTAGCAGGTAGTCAATTGCCCTGATGCCATCCCAGATAAAATACTTTGCCGAAGATGTACCTGTCAGAAAACAGGCATGACCAAAATATTGGTGCTCGAGCACTGAATAACCAACAGCGGAAAATTTTAACGACGTGTCATAATATTGAACATGTTCGCCCTGTCCCAACGGATCAATTACAAATACGATCATTCCTTTTTTCACGAGGTTTGTAATGATCACCTGGTAATATTGTTCTTTATAACCTATCTGGTCGTGACCGATTACATTGAGAATCGCGGGCGCCCTGCCTTTAAGGTCATCAGGAATAAATAAACACCCGGCTTCATAGTATCCGGGTACAGGCTGAAAAATTATTTTTTCAATTCGGTAGCCATCTTTCTTCACGATACCGGTGATTTCCGGGTTTAATGCTTCTTTTTTTGGAAAAGGTCCGATAATCTGGTTCAACGTACTGCTGATCAGCTTTTGTCGCGCCTGCCAATCGGATTTTGTTTTTATCGCAGCGATTTGCTGATCGCGGATGTGATAGAGCTTATCCGTTTCTGTACGAAGATGGTTAAGCGCCATGCTTCCCGGGTTGTTCCACTTTATCCAGTGACTGAATACATTAAGATTTTCTTCTTCTTTCTTTGTCGGCTGGGAAAACAGGGAGGCGCCGAGGAGCAAACAAAAAATGATAATGCCGGACATTCTACTTATCATGGTGGAGTATTATTGAAGTAACCGTTGTTGAATTTATTGATTATTACGGCAACGCAAATGCTATGTAGTAATCTCCTGCTTTTGTGCGTTGACGTCCGCCTCCGCCTGCCGCGATTACTACATACTGTTTTCCGTCCACTTCGTAGGTAGCGGGTGTGGCGTAACCACCGCTCGGTAATTGGTATTCCCATAATAATTTTCCGGTGGCTTTGTCGAATGCCCTGAATTTTTCATCCTGCGTAGCGCCTATGAAAACCAAGCCTCCTGCGGTAACAATTCCACCTCCGAATAATTGTGTTCCGGTGTTGGGATGTCCTTTCGCTGCCAGGGCAGGATATTCGCCGAGCGGAATTTTCCATTCAAGATCGCCGGTATTCAGGTTAACGGCGTTTAATGTTCCCCATGGCGGTTTGACACCGGGGTATCCTTCATGATCAGTGAGGTGGATGTAGTCTTTCAACGTGTACCTGTTTTTTGGAGCCGGTGGGCGCCGGTGCGAGGAATCGGCGACGTACGTTTTTTTATTATTCAGGTCGAACAGGAAGGAGACGATCGCTTCTTTGTCCTGCGCGGGCATCGAAGCAAACGAAGGCATCAATCCTTTTGCGTTTTGCAGATTTTTTTTAACGTCATTTGGCTTCAATCTTTTTTCTATTCCCAGGAGCGGTGGGAATGTTTGGTTTCCTTTCCGATCGTCGCCATGGCATGAGGCGCAATTTTTCTGATAAATTATTGCACCGGCTTTCGATAGTGGCATTCCTGAAAGGTCGTCGTCACCGTCGGGTTTATATTCTTTCAATTCAACGATGTTTGGAATGTCGTTAATGCCAACATACATTATTCCCGTTTTCATATCTACACATGCACCGCTCCATTCTGCACCGCCGCGTATTCCCGGAAACTGCAAAATTCCTGTAAGCGAAGGTGGAAGATATATGCTTCCCCATGCGTATTTCTTTGCTTTTGCCAACGACGAATCGTGCGCTGCCTGTGATATATCGGTGATCATGCTTTCGTCGAAGTGTTGCCTGCACAGTGGGAGAGGTTTTGTTGGGAAGGGCTGCGTGGGCCAGCTTTCTTCGCCTGGTACGGTTGAAGCGGGAACCGGTCTTTCCTCGATTGGAAAAATTGGTTCGCCCGTTTCCCTGTTGAAGATGAATACTAATCCCTGCTTGCTGACTTGCGCTACTGCGTCGATTGTCTTTCCGTCTTTTTTTATGGTGACAAGATTTGGAGCTGTCGGTAAATCATAATCCCAGATGTCGTGATGCAGTGTCTGGAAGTGCCATTTTAGTTTTCCTGTTGCAGCATCTATTGCTAATACAGAATTGGCGAAAAGATTTTTTCCTTTTCTTTCGCCTCCGTGAAAATCATTCGATGCGGAGCCGGTTGCAGCGAATACGATTCCGCGTTTTGAATCGAGACTTAGTCCGCCCCAGGCGTTGCAGCCGCCACTGGTTGCATTCCCTTCCTTCCAGGTGTCGTACCCGAATTCACCGGGCTGCGGAACGGTGTGGAAAATCCATTTTCGTTTGCCTGTTCGTACGTCGTAGGCCCTGATGTGGCCGGGGGAGCCCTGGTATCGTTCGTCTACCGCTGATCCGGTGATGATGAGATCCCTGTAGACGACTGCCGGCGAAGTATTCTGAACGTCTTCGAGGTGTTCTTTGCCGTCGTCACGGAGATTTTTGTTGAGGTCGACATAACCGCTGTCGCCGAAGTTCATGATTTGTTTACCTGTGGTTGCGTCGAGGGCGATAAGTTTGTTGTAGACGAACATGAAGATGCGTTTCTCGTTGCCATCTTCCCAGTAGGTGAGTCCGCGACTCACTCCTGCTTCGTTGCTGCCTTTTTCAAATGGATTGAACGACCAGATTTGTTTGCCTGTTTGTGCGTTGAGTGCGAAAGTTTTTAAGCGGGGGGATACGCCATATAAAATATTGCCGATGATGATGGGGCTACATTCGAGGCTGATGTAATCGGCTTCATCGCCGCTGCGGTATGTCCACGCTACTTTAAGATCTTTTACGTTTTGAGTGTTGATTTGGTTGAGCTGTGAGTAGGCGTTGCTGCCTTCGTCGCCGCGGTAGATGGTCCATTTGGAGTACTTACCGGATTCTGTGGAGCAGGAGAGAATTGGGAATAATAAAAGTAATAGACTGTAGGGTCGCATGCATATTTAGAGTGTTTCGAGCGGAAAAAGGGTGAGTTGGGGTGGAAGAAATATGGGCATCTGGCTAATCAGTATTGTTCCCAATCCATTCAAAAATGCAACATTTCAGAAGATCAGAAAGTCGAAAGTGGAATTGTTAAATCTGATTGCAACGTAAAAAGAATATTACAGGTGGAACTTTCCTTATCAGAGTGACTCACAATCCCAATCTTGCAATAGTGGCTGACGCAGAACAAATTTTTATATGAATATTGATCAGGAAAATAATTACCGGGTTTCATGTCAGACAGGCGCGATAGAACATCCGGTAATCAATCACCATATCCAATCACCATATCGTCAATATCCTAGAAGGGGGGGAGGCAAGTTAGGCGTAAATAATCCATATTTTCTAGCTTATCCTTCCCTTATTTGTCAAAAATTGTCTATTTTCGCCTTAATAATCCAAAATAACCGGATTATACAGTCCTATTATGACAATCGATCTGGTCAGGCAATTGGAAAAACTGGAGGAGCAACCCATTCCTCATCAAGTCGTTCTGGCCTTGTTAAAGGACTACAGCAACCCCAATGAAAAGATTCGGCAACTGATCAACCGGCAATTGCTTCAACCGGTACGCCGCGGATTGTATGTTGCTGGCCCGCAGCTGGGAAATCGCCGTCCGGAACCGATGCTACTGGCTAATCACATCGCCGGACCAAGTTATGTGACGGCAGAAACTGCATTGTCCTTTCATGGACTCATCCCTGAGCGGGTCTACATGATGGTTTCTGCTACGCCCGGAAAGAGTCGCTCGTTCGACACGAAGGTGGGCATGTTCCAGTATCACCAGCTGCGACTTCCCTATTACAGCTTTGGCATCCTGTCTGTTCAGCTCAGGGAAAAGCAATTCGTAATGATCGCTTCTCCGGTCAAGGCGATATTTGACAGGGTGATATTTACTCCCTATCTGCGGCTGCGCAGCACCGTTCAGGCTCTCCACCTGCTGGTGGATGACTGGCGGATGGAGGAGGACATGCTGCGTAAGCTGGATGTCGTTCAGGCCCGGGAATGGCTAAACGATGCACCGAAGTCGAACTCATTAGATTTCATTATTCAGGCAATACGACAGTTATGATCAGGGAATGGCTACAGGAGTATCAACCGAAGAACCAGGACGAGGCCGCCCAGGCTCTTCGTGAAATCATGCAGGAAGTGGCGCTGGCAGGATTGTATCGCGCAGGGTTTTTTAAGGTCGCCGCGTTCTACGGAGGCACTGCACTGCGCATCTTCTACCAACTACCGCGATTTTCCGAAGACCTCGATTTTTCATTGCTGGAAGTAAACCCAGACTTTTCGCTGGAACCATACCTGCCCGCGATCGAAAAAGAATTCGAGGCGTTGGGTATGCACGTATCCATTAAAGAAAAGAAGAAAACCGTGCAAAACAACATCGAATCCGCATTTTTAAAATCAGATACGATCTGGAAGGAACTGGTGCTGGAAGGGGTCATCCCGCAAAATAACCTCGGCAATGTAGCCAACATCAAGATCAAGATCGAAGTGGACCGGGAGCCACCTCTCGGCTTTACCACTGAGGAAAAATTGCTGCTCCGCCCGTTCTCCTTTTATGTGAAGCTATTCGTACTGCGCGACCTCTTCGCCGGTAAGATGCATGCGCTGCTTTTTCGTAAGTGGCAGATGAACGTCAAAGGCCGCGACTGGTATGACATGGAATGGTACATAACTAAGAAAGTGCCATTGGATCTGTCTCATTTTATTTTGCGGGCAAAGGACAGCGGCGACTGGAAAAAGGACACGATGACAGAAGAGGAATTTCGCAAACTGTTACACGAAAAAATTGAAGCGATCAACCTGTCCATCGTGATCGCCGACATCAACCGGTTCATCCCTAACCCGGGCGAACTGGAAAAATGGAACAAGCAATATTTTCACGACCTCGCTGCGCATTTGGTTATAAATTGAGATTTTTGATGAACTTATCAATGATGGCTCCTAGTTTCTTATTATTCGCAGCAATAATTTGTTCCACGCCATCCGTATTCGCCTTTTTATTTCATACAGAATAAATGTGCAACTATTAAGTATGGCATAAAGAGATTCCTTTGTTTGAAACTCGGAGAAAGACCATATTGTTGTATTTATATTGATACGCTTCTTGAGTCAAAAGCGTCCGGAAATCCTGATAAGTGATTAAAAAACTTGGAAGGAGCTGGCTTTCTCTTTATACAGGTATCGAATTTATTTTACTTCTTTCGGATGTTGAAGTCAAGAATGACTTTTAATACAGAACCCATAAAAACGGGGTTAAAACGCCCCCAAAACCGGTTCTAACTTGACCTTACTGAACGATGCGTCACCATCCCGGATTTTTGAATTCATCGATTTTGACACCACGCTGAAATCGCTAAAACCCTTGCTGGTACTGCATTTCAGCAGATTGTAAACTTGTTTTTCTGAATGCCTTGATTTGGCTAAATTTGCCGTCCGCAGTACAAAAAAGTACGCTGACTCCCTAGCTCAGTTGGTTAGAGCTACTGACTCTTAATCAGTAGGTCCTGGGTTCGAGCCCCAGGGGGGTCACATTTCGAAGAAGTTGAGCCACATGGGTTTGTGAATTTTCACAGACCCTTTTTTTGCGTTTTCGCCAGATGCATAAGACTTGCAACAAACGTTTTCGCTCTAAGTCGTACCTCTGTACCTCATATTGCCCGTCCTATCGAAGCTATAAAATTTGCTGTATCTTTTGTCGTAATCCTATCCATGCTGTCCGTTTATTGAGGAGGATTATCTCGGCAGCAATTTTGTTTTATCTGAATATTGTATGTATTTCCTATCAACTTTGATAGTATAGAAGTTTCGCTCCGTAAAGTCACTCCAGGAATTGATTAATTGTTGTTTTTTCTTTTTTCTTTTTGAGATATCTCCTAATTAGATACGAAATAAGTAGAAGTATCAAACCTGCCATCGCTACCATTTGTCTAAATATCCATAGTAATGTGATTTCATAGGTTCCGTATTCTTCACTAATTGCATAATCTCCTGTTTCATCGGTCAGCATATTGTATGTAAAATAAAGTTGCAGGGCAATCAAAGCAATGCCCAACCAAAAAAAAATACTCGCTAAGATTCGCATATAGGTTTAAGGTTTTTGCAGCCCTTCAAGATACCACTTACGATTCATTGCGATTTGTTGGATAAAGGAGTTATTCCGCTATTACTCTCTCAATACCCTTATGCTAAAAGGAAAGGAATATCCTGGTGAATGTAGGTTATTATTAACCCTCATAGGCTTTTAGAAAAGTGACCAATAGATAATAGCTGATGAATGAAAAGGCAAGAAATATAGCAGCCCAAATGAAATACCTCTTACGCTTCTCCCTATTAAAAATCCCAAGAAGCAGGAAGATGAGAGTTAGGATCGGAAGGATTGCTAAATAGAACATTAATTAAATATAGCAAATGAACGGAGATGAGGCGGGGCGTGTACGATCGAGACACACAGGGTTGTGAATTTCTCATCGACCCTGTTTTTGTTCATAGCACATCCAGGCAAATTCAACAAACGCCAATGAAGGCGTATGAAACTTTTCAATTTAGTTCAGTCTAATTCAAATTGCATAAACCAACTGAAGACATCTGTCAACGTGAAGAAAGAATAAATGCGATGATAGCAAATAGTGTAGTTAGTATAATTTCGCGGCTCGAAAGCACGGAAGGCTACAAAAATGATAAGACTTCATACGCAATCAAAAAATTACTTTGAGGTATCATTTAAGAAGGAGTTAGATTCTCTAAGTTTATTGATCTCTTTGATTCTTTCTTTGATTTTACTGGCAGTAACTAGTAGTAAAATTCCCACGCCTCCTACAAAAACAATACCTGTGATAAGGTCTCCGATCCTGTTCTCATGATTTAATTCTACAGATTTTGGAATGAAAGCAGGAACAAGGCTTACACATGCAATAAAAACTAGAAAAATCCCAAGAATTAAATTAGTTAGATACGCAAACTTCATATAGATAAGTGTTTAGTTAGTTTATCATTAAGATACTCCATAGCCTCAATATTTAAAAATTGATGAGCTGTGAGCTACTTAATCACTATAAGTGGGAAGGGAAGGAAAATAATCCCTGGCGTCCGAATGTTTTTCACTCTCTAAATTATAGGCGCTCTGACTTTTTCAGACAGAAGTCACTTTACATTGCGTTGTCAACCCGACCGATTCTGAACTCCCATCTTTTCCCTATTATTGCATTAAAAGGGAGCGATGCCAGTCTTATTCTTTGAAATAGCCACAAACTAATTCACTGCTGTTCATGGATATTGTGCATAACGATAAGCTCCTTGCTGAGCGCATTGCCAAAGGCGACGAAACAGCTTTTGCGCTTTTATTCAATCAATATCAGGCAAAAATCTTTACAGTGTGTAAGATGTACATCAAGATTGATGCCTTAGCCGAAGAAGCCCTCCAGGAAATTTTCATGAAAGTATGGATAAACCGTTCTAAGTTAAGTGAGGTAAAAGACCCTGAATCGTGGCTGTTTATAGTAGCTAAAAATTATCTTATCGACTTTTTAGAAAAGTGGGCGAGGTCGAAAGCTGCAGAAAAATTGTGGATTCGTGAGGATAGACAAGACAGCGATGAATATGAAACAACAATAGAAGAATATCAGCAGCTTCTTGCCTCAGCAGTTAAAAGTTTATCCACGCAACAACAGGAAGTTTTTCGACTAAGCAAAGAGGAGCAGCTTACTTATAAGCAAATTGGTCAACGCTTATCCATATCTCCGCTGACAGTAAGAACGCATTTGCATCGGGCGATGCAACAGATACGGCAATACATAAGCAATCATCCTGCCATCCTTTCATTTATTTTAGTCCGCATCTTAACCCTGCCATAAACTTTCTTTTAATTAATTGTTGTCTTTGTACGACATTTTTATAAATCCTGCGTCTTTATAATTATATGCATCCGACAGAACAATTCCTGGACCTCCTGAGTAAGTATACTAATGCTAAGCTTAGCAGTGAAGAAGAGGCACATTTTATATTATTTCTCCAAAGTGGAAAGTATAAAGACTGGCTGGATATGGATGTGCGCGAAAAATTGCAACAGAATTACAATAAAAATGAACTGGCTTTTTTATCAGAAAAGCGATCTGGGGAAATTCTCCAGTCAATTTTAAACGCCCTAACTGATCGTCAGTCTGTGGGTCCTGTTGAATCTCCCGCTTCTTCCGATTCTGACAGGTTTTTACCATCTGTTCCTAAAGTTCACCGGATACACTTTCTGCGCACTGCCTGGTTCCGTTATGCGGCAGCGATTGTAGTATTTTTAAGTATCGCCACATACCTATTCTTCAACACAACAAAAGAAAAACCTTCTGTAACCCAGAATAATACGATTCCTGTGCAAAACGATGTTCCGCCCGGAGGCAACAGGGCTACACTTACCCTCGCGGACGGAACCAAAATTGTTCTTGATAGTGCGAAAAGCGGCCAGCTGGCGCGCGAGGAAAACGCCACGATCACCAAAACGGCGGATGGAAGAATCGTGTATGAAGCCGATCAAAAGCTGGGAACGCGGATTCTTTTCAACACAATGACCACACCTAATGGCGGTCAATATCATTTGCGTTTGCCAGACGGAACTGTGGTGTGGTTGAATGCCGCTTCAAGCATTACCTATCCAACAGCGTTTACCGGTAAAACTAGAAGCGTAGCGATCACCGGTGAGGCGTATTTCGAAGTTCACACCGACAAAAAAATGCCTTTTGTAGTCACCCTGTACAACGGCAACAAGGTAGAAGTGCTCGGAACGCATTTCAACATCAACTCTTACACCAACGAAAACAATATTCGCACAACGCTGCTGGAAGGGCACGTGCGCGTGGCGGCCGGTAAAAAAACGATTGATATCAGGCCCGGTCAGCAGGTGAGTTCGGCACAGGATCAAATAGAACTTCGTAGCGATGTAAACACCGACCAGGTCACTGCCTGGAAAAATGGACGTTTCAATTTTGACGGCCAGCGTCTGCAGGAAGTAATGCGGCAATTGGCGAGATGGTATGATATCGACGTGAAGTACCAGGGAGGCATACCTGAGCTTGAGTTCGCTGGTGAAATGGGAAGGAATCTATCACTTTCACAAGTGCTCAAGGGTCTGGGTGGCGTTGGCGTGAAATATAAAATCGAAAACAAAACGCTTATAGTACTATAGAAAAATTTTCGGGACAGAATGAAAAATCCGGGAATGCTGTAACACTCCCGGCATAGTTTCAGGCTGACCCAAATAAAGACCTATCGCAAAAAAGGTTCTATTCTTCTTCAACCCAAAACACTGTCAAAAGTATGTTATTAAATCAACTTTGTGACCGGCAAGCTACTCTGCCCCAGACGTCATGTAAAGTTCGACCCAGGCGTTCAGTTGAAAGGCTGAATAACTTACGGTTATCAAAACAACTGCTGCGCACTATGCGTTTAATTGCCTTTGCACTTTTTTCGCTGAGTCTCTCCCTGAGCGCCAGGTCGGTGTCTCAGACCATCAGTTTCACGGCCAAAAATGTGTCGCTCGAAAAGGCTTTCAAAGAGATCAGAAAGCAAACCGACTATTCGGTTTTTTACAGTAAAGAGCTGATAAAAATGTCCCAGCCTATCACCCTTTCTGTGAAAGATATGCAACTCGTCGACTTCCTGGTTACTATTCTTAAACATCAGCCGCTCGATTTCAGCATCGAAGCCCAAACGGTACTGATCAGCAAGAAAATAATAGCGGCTCCGCAACCGGCGGCAGCCACAACAGCAAATCCACCCATTGACGTTCGTGGACGCATTCTCGATGAACAGGGTAAACCTGTGGTGGCCTCAATTCTGGTCAAGGGCACAAACAAAGGCGTTACTTCAAACGAAGATGGCGATTTTGTTCTCTACGGTGTTGACGCCCAGGCAACACTGGTGATCTCGGCAACGAACATCGAAGGAACGGAACTGAAAATTTCAGGAAGAACGCAACTATCCATCACCGTTAGAATAGCCATGAATTCGCTTAACGATGTTGTGGTGGTTGGGTTTGGGACACAAAGGCGAAACGACCTAACGGGCGCCGTTTCCACAGTTGATAAGCGCCTGCTCGAAAACAGGCCGGTAACAAATTCGGTGGCGGCTTTACAGGGTGCAGCGCCGGGATTAACGGTTACAAGGCTCAGCGGTCAGCCTGGAAAAGAAGGTTTTGACACGCAGATCCGTGGATTTTCTTCCGTTAACGGTACGAACTCAGCACTAGTACTTATTGATGGTGTTGAAGGCGATCTGACGCTAATTAATCCAAACGATATTGAATCGGTTACAGTACTGAAAGATGCCGCCGCCGCATCGATTTATGGCGCCAAAGCAGCCGGTGGTGTATTGCTGGTGACCACTAAAAAAGGTACCGCTGAAAAACTTTCTTTAACCTACACCGGGTTGGCTACCCTCAACCGCGCTCACAATATCCCTCAAAGAATTCATTCCTGGGAAGAGGCCACGATGCTTAACGAAGCCTGGCAAAATGCAGGTTCCAATCCTCCGTACACCGCGGAGCAGATTGAATGGATGAAAGATCCGAACATCGATTATAAAGTCAGCCCTGCCAATCCTGGACGTTACGACTATTACTACGATCTGAACCAGGTTGATATGCTGCTCAAGAAAAATTCATTCAGCCAAACACACAATGTAGCAGTGAGGGGTGGTGGCGACAAGAGCCAGTATCTGTTTTCGCTCGGCTATTTTGGCCAGGATGGAATCTTCAAAGTAGGATATGATAACACTGAGCGATACAACGCCAGGATGAATATTAGCACCAAACTCAACAACATTTTCAGTTTGGATTCGAGACTGGCCTATTCGCAAATGCACACCTTTAACCCAAGTGATGATATTTCGGAAGATTATGGGTTATTCATGAATCTTTATCAACTCGGATCCGTTTATCCGATCTATCTTCCGGGCTCTGATAGCACAAAATATGCGCGCACGAATAGCGGCCCCAAAATATACCAGATATTGAAAGACGGTGGCTACGGTGAAGAAACGCGCCGGAATATTGATGGACTGTTCACACTGAAAGCCGAAAATATAGTTGATAACCTTTCCTTACGACTGATATACAGCCCGCAGATATACATGCGCGATTTTGATTCTTTTTATAAAACGATCGCTTTTTATGATATTGGTCCAGAACCTGCTAGATACCTGTTTAACCCCAATGGTATTTCGAAAACAAGAGCAATGCAGACACGCACCAATGTGCAGGCACTTGCCGATTACGATTTCGCCATTTCCAGTCGCCACCGTTTTCATGTTCTTGGAGGGTATCAATACCAGTTTTATAAATTGAATTCCACCACTGCTACTTCTGAAGCGCTGATCACTGCAGACCTGCCTTCCGTAAACCTCAACGGCGATCCGGCTGTTCCGTCATCTGCGTCCGACGACATTCAAACCAATGCGCTGATCTCTTATTTCGGAAGATTAAACTATAACTACAACGAAAAATATTTTATAGAAGGAACGCTTCGTAATGATGCAAGTTCTCAACTATCGCCGGGCAATCGTAATCAGTTTTTCCCGTCATTGTCGGCAGCGTGGAGAATCGACAATGAAGAATGGTTCAAAGCCGCATTCCCTGTTTTCAATCTTTTAAAAATCAGAGCGTCGTGGGGCAAACTTGGCAATTCGAACGTGTTAGGCAATTACGACTATATATCGATGTTAAGTCGCGGGCCTTACTATCCATTTAACCATACCCGGAACAATTCACTCTACCAGGCAGTACTCGCATCGCCTGATAAAACATGGGAAACCATTGAAACGACAAATGGGGGTTTGGATATCGGCCTGTTAAACAACAGGTTCATAGCCAGTTTCGATTATTTCGTTAGAAAAAATAACAACATGCTAGTGGCGCTGAATGCACCCGCAGTTTTGGGTCTCACACCCAGCGCCAGCAACGCCGCGAAGCTGAGAACATGGGGATGGGAAGCAGCCGCAGGATGGCGCGATCGGATATCATCATTCAACTACTGGATCAGCGTGAACATTTCAGACAATCAAAACAAAATTGTCCGTTACGAAGGCCAGGATGTAATTACTGAAGGATTGAATACGATCATAAATGGTCTGCCCATCAATTCAATTTATGGTTACCAGTCGGATGGATATTTCAACAGCGACGAAGAAGTGACCGACCATGCCTTCCAGGACAGCAGAACGGGTCCGGGCGATATCAGGTACGTGGATAAAAATAAAGACGATCGCATCGACGGGGGTTCTAATCGTCCCGACGACCACGGTGATCTTATTTACTTAGGCAACACTTCACCGAGGTATACATTTGGAGTAAACCTTGGATTCGAATGGGCGGGATTTGATTTCTCTGCGCTGTTACAGGGAGTGGGCAAACGCAATATCCTGATCTATCCGTATGTGTCTGTTCCTTTTGTTGAATCATGGCGCCAGCCGTGGAAAATTAACCAGGACTACTGGCGGCCCGACAACACCGACGCACTTTTTCCGAGGCTTTATCTTGAAGGAACACAGAACACACTTACGTCCACAAAATGGGTGCAGAACGCCGCCTACATCAGGTTGAAAAATATTCAGATCGGTTACACCATCCCGGCGCGAATCACCAGGACAGTTAAAATTCAGAAAGCAAGGATCTTTTTTAGCGGTCAGGATATCTGGGAGAAAAGCAAAATGTGGTATGAATACTTTGATGCGGAAAACCCCAACAACGCAGCTTACAATTATCCGTTCTTCCGCTCATATGCGGCAGGGCTGAATGTAACCTTCTAACTAATGATCATAAAGTAACTAATATGAATCTCAAAAATATTTTCAACCTGGTTTTTATTTTGGCGCTGGCGCTCTGCGGGTGTACTAAAAAACTCGACCAGGTTCCGCAAACCGAGTTGTCCGACGAAAGTTTCTGGAAAACTACCAACGATCTTAAACTCGCGACAAACTATCTCTATACTTTTCTTCCGGACATTATGATTGATAAACTCGATGATGCAATGTCCATAGACGCGTTCGGAACAAGCCCGAATTCCGTAAGCGATGGCAGTTGGCTTAAACCTTCAAGCTCCGAAATGTGGACGAACAGCTATATCGTGATCAGGGCTTGTAATAACATTCTTGAAAAATCGGTAAATGTTACCGGCGAGGCGGAGGAGATCAACAAATATCTTGGAGAAGCAAAATTTTTCAGAGCCTTTTCTTACTTCGAGCTGGTAAAAAGATATGGTGATGTTCCACTTGTTTTGAAAACATTGTTGCTAGGCGATTCGGCGCTGTTTACTGCGAGGGCGCCGCGGGCCGAAGTGATCAATTCGATTTATGCCGACCTCGATGAGGCCGCGGATGCATTGCCTTCTGCCGGAGACCAACCCGAGTCAGATTATGGGAGAATTACTTCCACCGCCGCACTTGCATTTAAATCGAGAGTGGCGTTATTTGAAGGAACACGTCAGAAGTTTTTCGATTATGGATCTTATCAAACACATCTTCAGATTGCGATTGATGCCAGTTCAGCAGTTATGACGGCCGGGGACAATTCACTGTTTCACTACGCCGCGCAACCTGACAGCAGTTATTTTTACAATTTTCAGTATATCGGCGAGGGAAAATCAAATCCGGAAAATATTCTGGTAAGAATTTATGGAGAAAACGAGACTAACGATATTTCGGGCCACTCCTATTCAAGAGATGGATTGATCAGTCCAACGAGAACAATTATGGATGCATATCTGTATAAGGACGGGTTACCGATTGACAAATCGCCTTACTATCAGCCGCAGGCAAACACCTATACAGAATTTGAAAACAGGGATCCGCGCATGGCGATGTCGGTCTTTAACAAATACTCGTTCTACACGTATGGTTTGTACGTTCCCACTTTTCAATATGCGCCGACCGGGTATAAATCGTGTAAATATTTTATTTCGCGCGACTGGGCAGCCAACGTCAGCTACATCGACAATATTATTATTCGTTACGCCGAAGTGTTGCTGAATAACATCGAAGCAAAATTTGAATTGAATAGCGCTGTTTCCGACAATGAGCTAAACGAAACGATCAACCTCCTGCGCGACCGTGTAAACATGCCGCACCTTACTAACGCCTTTGTATCAACGAACGGACTTGACATGCGTACCGAGATCAGGCGTGAAAGAAGGATCGAACTGGCATATGAGGGAATGCGCTACTGGGACATTGTGCGGTGGAAAACAGCCGAAGATGAACTGCCTGATGCAGTGGTAGGGGCCAAATATTTCCCGGATGAGCAAGGGCCACTTGATGATCCGCAACTTACTCCAGATGGATTTGTGATCGTTCAGAAAACGTCGAACAGGCGCTTCGATGCTAACAAAGATTACCTGTGGCCGATCCCGACCAAAGAGCTTGGACTAAATGTAAATCTTATACAGAACCCGGGTTGGTAGTCATCCAACCGGGTTCCACAGAAATCCGATTGATTTTTTACGAGTGTTAACGATGTTCTTCCTTGTTTCACGTTTTGGTCAGTTGTTCGATCCCAACAGCAGCACGCCGATAGTTGCTCTGTTGGGTAGACAACTGGATCACGCATACGGGGATGGTCTCACAGCCCGGGACCTTGTTCAACCTGTATTATGTTTATCGCGGTCGTTTCCATGCCGTTGTTTGATGTTTTTATGTGATTGATATGTTACACATCAAAAAATGCGCTCAGCCATGATGATGTGGTATATATACTATTTCATGTACCAGCGAAATATTTTTTCCCGGATATGATTCAGAGAAACAAAATCGGAAATTACCGGTGGTTCATTGCGTTCCTTTTATTCACTGCTACTACTATCAACTACATAGACAGGCAAATATTCGGCCTGTTGAAACCGGAACTGGAACAAATATTCAAGTGGACAGAAACCGACTACAGTCAGATAGTTATGGCATTTACTGCCTGTTATGCATTCGGACTCCTGTTTTATGGAAGGATCATTGACAGGATAGGCACGAGGTATGGCTATACCATTTCTGTAACCGTATGGAGTATCGCGGCGATGTTACACGCGGTGATACGAAGCACAGCTGGTTTCGCATGGGCAAGAGGGTTGCTCGGCATTGGTGAATCAGGAAACTATCCTGGCGGCGTTAAAACCACTGCAGAATGGTTTCCCAAAAAAGAACGTGCATTTGCTATCGGCATTTTTGATTCAGGCGCCAACATCGGTGCTTGTATCGGTCCGATACTGGTACCTTTTCTGCTTGCGAAGTTTGGTTGGCAATCGGCGTTTCTTATCACCGGTTCGCTCGGATTTGCGTGGTTGGTATGCTGGCTTATATTTTATCAAACACCGGCAAAGCACAAAGGCTTATCTGAAAGCGAACGTGCTTACATCAACAGTGATGAATCGGTTCAACCGGAAGCTGAAATAAAAAAGTTTTCGTGGCTGCAACTGTTGAAATTAAAACAAACCTGGGCTTTCATCGTGGGTAAATTTTTTACTGATCCCATCTGGTTCTTCTTTCTTTTCTGGCTGCCATCTTACTTTCATAC
The DNA here is from genome assembly GCA_016786745.1 of Chitinophagaceae bacterium. Lineage (GTDB taxonomy): Bacteria > Bacteroidota > Bacteroidia > Chitinophagales > Chitinophagaceae > Flavitalea. The sequence continues at coordinate 15,679 of JAEUVS010000018.1, forward strand.
TTACTTCAATCTCGATTTAAAAAATCCCGGCGCTCCGCTGGCAGTGGTATACGCCGGAACACTTGTTGGTGGATTAGGTGGCGGATACCTGTCGTCGTGGCTAATAAAAAAAGGCCTGCCTGTGTATAAGGCGCGCAAACGCGCTCTATTGATTTCTGCTATCGTTGTAATGACGATCATGGTTACAAGGTATACCACCAGTATGTGGGCAGTTGTAGCGTTGATAAGCGGATCTGTTGCGGCGAACCAGGCGTGGAGCGCAAATATTTTTGCCATTGTTCCCGACATGTTCCCGAAACATATGGTCAGTTCAGTTGTAGGAATAGGAGGAATGGCAGGCGCAATCGGAAGTGTGCTGCTTCCCATTTTTGTAGGTTACATCCTGGACTACTACAAGGCTGCGGGCGATATCCTGGCGGGATACAATATTATTTTTGGGATTTGCGGCACTTCCTTCATGATTGCGTGGCTGGTTATTCATTTGCTTATTCCGAAATTGAATAAAGTAACATTAACACAAAATGAAAACGGTTAATTTCCTATTGGCCTTTGTAGTCAGCATCGTTTCTTTGACCGGTTTATGGTCATGCAAGACCGATACACCTGGCGACCCTTATTCTTCTGATTCGCTGGTTCTACAAAATGGCCAGGGTTTATTCGGCAAACATTGTTCTTCCTGCCACAATTTTTATCACGACGATATTGCACCACAGCTGGCAAACATCACAGCGCATCAAACATTCGGGTGGATCAAATCGTTTATCAGCAACCCGGATCAAGTGATAAAATCGGGCGACACTACCGCAGCAAAGCTTTTTGCGGAGTATAAAACGACTATGCCGCCGTTTTCTTTTTTACCCGAAGCGGATTTAACATCCATCATTTCCTACATCCACTCGCAGCGACAGCCTGTCCAGGTACCCGATGTCCCCGATACAACCGATTTAAAAAATCCAATACCGGACACCATTGAAAATTCAAATATCACCGTTGAGGTGACACAGTTTAGCCAGGTTCCAAAATCATCCGAAGACGTTCCGCTTACACGCATCATAAAGTTAGATTTCATTCCAAATTCCGGCGATCTCTATGTATTGGATCTGCGTGGCAAATTGTATAAACTCACCAACGGCGAACCGCAGGTGTATATGGATATCACAAAGCTACGGCCGAGGTTTATGCATGAACCCGGCATGGCTACCGGCTTCGGGAGCTTTGCTTTTCATCCCGATTTTCAGTCGAACGGACTTTTCTATACTACACATGCTGAATCAGTCGGATCCGGCCAACCGGATTTTGCGTATGATTCGATAATTGTTACACTCCAATGGGTACTTACGGAATGGAAGACTACGCCTGGAGCTTTTCCGTTTAACGGTTCGGGCCGTGAAATACTCCGGATCAATATGCCTACAAGTATTCATGGCATGCAGGAAATTGCTTTTAACAGGACCGCAAAAAAAGGCGATTCCGAATATGGATTGTTGTATGTATGCGTTGGTGACGGCGGTTGCACATCAATAGGGAAACGGGTAGTATCCGAAGTTCCTAACAAAATATGGGGAAGCATACTCCGGATCGATCCGCTGGGAAAAAACAGTTCGAATGGGCAATATGGAATACCCGCCAACAATCCTTTCGTTGACAGCCACGATGGTAAACTGGCAAAAGAAGTATATGCGTATGGCTTCCGCAACCCCCACCGTTTGAGTTGGAGCAAAAAAGGACAACTGTTTGCTGTGAATATTGGTGAGCGAAGTATTGAGTCGGTCAACCTTATTGAACCGGGCCATTTTTACGGCTGGCCGCTGAGAGAGGGCACTTTTTCCGAACGTTTTTTCAATGGAACGGGCCGTACATTTCCGCTTCCCGCCAACGATTCTATCTATCACGTAACTTATCCGGTTGCACAATTTGATCATGGCGAAGGAACTGCCATATGCGGAGGCTTTGAATACACCGGATCTTTGATTGATGAACTGAAAGGCAAATTTGTATTTGGCGATATCGGCACAGGAAAATTATTCTATGTATCCATGAGCGACCTGAAACAGGGACACCAGGCGAAAATCAGGAAATGGAACCTTTCTCAAAATGGATCGCCGACGTCGCTCGCAAAATTGTGTGGCAATTCAAGAGTTGATATGAGGTATGGTGTAGATGATAAAGGCGAACTGTATATTCTTACGAAAGCGGATGGTAGGATTTACAAGCTGGTTAATCGTGTTAAATGATTAACCTAAAGATAATTGTTGCGTTTTTGTACGACATTTTTATAAATCCTAAGTCTTCATAAATATATGCATCCGGCAGCCCCCCGATTATTTCGTGAGGAAAAACAACAATATGCTCGTGGTGCTCAATGCGCCCTCAGTAAACAGCGCCGAATCGATTAGCAGTAATGTGTTCAAAACAATTGTAACGAAAATTCATTTTTAACTTAAAATGCCTGTGTTTTACTAATGTTGAGATTGATTATTATTGGTTCATTTCTGTTTTTAAACTTCGCCACCGCATACTGCCAGGATGCAACAATCCCGGGCGAAGTATCGTCACCCTATCCTACGATAACTAACCTTGCCGTAGAATGGATGATTACCGGTGATGACAACGTAAATGGAATTGTAACTGTTCATTATCGGGAGAAAGGAAATGAGCAATGGAATGAAGGTATGCCGCTTAGAAGAATACTCCCGGGACGTCACTATGGGTTCAGTTGGCAAAATCGCCATTCGGGAAGCATTTTTGAATTGAAACCTAATACCACCTATGAAATAAAACTTAACCTGAATGATCCGGATGGCGGTAATGCAGAAGAATTTCTGGAAGCCACAACCAGGCCCGTGCCTGTTGTGGACAACAATGCCGAGATCATCGATCTGGAACCCGGAACATACGATACGCTCCACACAAAAAGCGGCACACAAAACCGGCCTGTTGTTTACCGTTGCAAAAATGGAAAAGCTGTCTTCAGAAATATAGATCTGCGGCACCGCCAATGGGTATATTTAGATGGCCTCGATGTTATAAACAATCGAAAGAAAGGTGTGGGAATTATTATGGATGGTTGTGAGAACTGTGCGATCACATACTGTTCGATCCAGGCAGAGACGGGAATACTTGCCGATCTGCCCGGTGCAATTAATTGTTACTTCGCAGACAATACACTACAGGGAGTTTGTAAATGGAAATTGAATGCGTTGGGCAACCTTGGAAAAAATGCAGGTGAGGGCATCCAGGTCACAGGTTCCGGGAATGTGATTTGCTACAACAAGATCACCGGCTTCAGAGACAATGTATCGACGATGGAAGGTGATCGGGCAAGCAAACAGTTTTGTGTTGACATTTTCAACAATGACATATATGTGGCAGTTGACGATGGCGTGGAATGTGATTTTAGTTATTCCAATTGCCGCGTATACCGCAACCGCATGACCGATTGCTGTGTAGGTGTGAGTTCGCAACCGAGCCTGGGAGGGCCAACATATTTTTTCAGGAATGTGATGTACAACATCATTCACGGTGCGTTCAAACTAAAAAATTTCAGCGTCGGCGACGTCGTTCTTCATAACACTGTAGTGAAGATCGGCGCGGGGCTCGGTGGCAATGCAAAAATGGATCGCGCCTTTTTCAGGAACAACCTCGCATTTGGCGGACCCACTCATGGTATAATCATCAGGGGAGGATATGACACCGGTAAACCTTATGCAGCAGAAATGATCGAACCAGGTTCTCACAGTTCATTTGATTACGATGCAGTGGGCGTTTCCGGAACACCTTATCTCGCAATGATTGGTGACAGCAGTTTTGAAAGCGTGGAGGCACATGGAATCGGCAACCTGGATTTTTTGAATGTCTTTCCCGGAGTAATCTTTCCTCAGAAACCACTGTCACTCACTGAAGCCGTTCCCGATCTCCGCCCTGCAAAGGGATCAAAAGTGATTGATGCGGCAGTACTTATTCCAAATATCAACGATCATTTTAATGGAAATGGCCCGGATATAGGAGCGTATGAAGAAGGCGAAGAATTACCTCACTATGGACCCCGGCCGCGTCCAACCATAGGATTTGGAAAGTCTAATCTTACTCAGGCAGGATTATATGACGACCCTGTCGACAACGACCAAAATCCTGCAGATAGTCAAAAGTACCATTACGAAAACAAGTTCGGCATTTCTGATCGGGTAGAGGGACGATGGCGGCCCGGATCAGGCGGCACAAGGCGCCTTGAAGACTCCATTTATGTTTCTGCCATGTATGGTGAAGATGCAAAAGGTCCCTGGGCAATAGTTGCTGTAGATGAAATGGAATTTTTTTACGAGTTATTGGACAAGTTGGAATATCCATTGATCCATGAGATGGGAATCTCAAAAGAACGGCTTGTGTTTTTACCTTCTCATAGTCATGCTTCGCCTAAGTTTGATGTGCATAAATATCAAAAAGCGGTGTTTGACGCGGTAATGCAGGCAAAGGCGAACAGGTCAGAGGTAGAAATTGCATCCCTTGATTTGAAGATAGACGGCAAAAAATATGTCGTCAACCGCAGGATATTTGTTGATAGCGTTGGTACATATTCCGTTTTATTTAATGACGATGGAGTGGTTCATGATCGCTACCTGGATGCTACGAATAATATTCAACAATGGTTGAAAAACCTGGTGGCCGATTCCGTAACTCCCAGTGATCCCCGGAAAAAATATATTACCAGCGGCGAAGTAGATAATAACCTGCAGGCCCTATTCTTCCGCGATAAAAAGTCGGGTGAAATGAAGGGAAGCTTTTTGCGTTTTGCCGCGCATGCTGTTATTGTATCTTCAAAACTAATGGGCGGAGATGTGTCTGCAGATTTTCCGGGATACATGAAACGGAAAATTGAAAAAGATCTGGGTGGTGTGGCATTGTTTGCGCAGGGGGCCAGTGGCGATTTGCGCCCTTTAAACAAAGAGTATTCACATCGCTTTGCAAAATCATATGGCGAACAACTTGCCGATGAAATTTTGGAATCTTATAAGGAACTGAAATGGCAACCGCTTACTACGACCAGGTATTATACCCAGCCTGTGGCGCTCAGGCTGGACGACAGTATTTTTTATTCTAAAGATGTGGCGGAAAAGGAAATGACCAAAGTTGAAGTGCTTTATGACAAGGAAATCATCCCCTGGAAAAAAAGAGCGCTGCAGAATAAATTCTGGAACTTATACCGCACACCCGATAATAATGGGATGATACGCTCCGAATGGAGAGAAAGGAAGAGGCTCGACCTGAACCTGTATGCTCTTCAATTAAACGACAAAGTAATCCTGGCTGCAAATGGAGAGTTGTTTACGCGGATAGGACAGCAAATGGTGGAGCCCTTTAGCGAAAAGAAGCCTTTGCTGGTCACTATAGCCAATGAATCCATATCTTATGTTTCAACGGATGAAGAAAGGGAAAATGGAGGATACGAGCCGAGCGTTTCAATTGTTGCTGCAGGAAGCGCCGACACCCTCATTCAGTCGGCACATCGTTTCCTGTCAGGGATATATGACCTACCCCTGAACATTAAAAATGAATACTGCGTCATAAATGAACAGGAGATTCTTAAAAATAAAATAACCCAAAAGCCGGTCCTGCAGGGAGAAATTGAAGACGTCGGCACTAACTATATTGAATTGTCAAGAAACAGTGAATTCAAATACAAGCCCCGGCAAAACGCGGTTAGCGTTTTTCTGCTAACGCATGGAAGTGGTGTTGTTTACCAGGGCGTCAGAAAGTTTGATGCCACGGGTGTCAACCTGTTTGTGCCTTCTGTTAGTGAAGAGGCCTCAATAGCGGCAGACAGTAATAATCTCGGAATGCTGGAGATCGTTGTCAGCCTGAGAGAAGATGAAATGCAATTATTTAAACAGCAACAGGATGCCCTCCCTTATTTTGTTGACTACACAAAAAGCAGGCAATACAGGGAAGCTATTAAAAGTGAAAAGACCATCAGCCGTATGATCTTGCCCGAAGGTATCGTGCCGCGTTTTTGTATGGGATCGGTGGAAACCACCGGCCCCGACGAGATCGGGGCACACACTCACCCAATGCTCGAACAGCTTTTTTTCGGACTGGCAAATAACGATTGTGTTGTAACCGCTGATGGAATCAAGGCAGGCTTTAGAGAAAATATGCTTTTGCACATTCCTTTAGGATCAAGGCATGGGGTTAAGGTTCACGATGGAAAAAGGCTCAATTACATTTGGATGGACCACTTCCGAAACAGCGAGGATATGATATATATAAAAGCAAACCATATCATGAAGGACGAGTAGCATTAAAATTAGTTTTTAGTTTGACTTTGCGATTCTCAGAAATCAAGGTGGGTCACGTTTGATCGTGGCTCACTCTTTTCGCGTATTCATCCACTATGTGAACTTTTTTTATGCAGCAACTGCTGCGCGTTCACAGACTTAATACTGATTTTCCATTTTTTTCTGATCTCTTCATACATCCCTTCAGGCTGGGATTGCATTTTTTCAAAATCCATCCATGATGAGGAGACACTTTTGCTGTAGTTCCCAGGCACGGGAACAGAACATCTCCCTGAATGTTACCCGACACTTACCGGGCCTCTCCCACCAAACACCTCAGATTGTTTCCATGGCATTTTAGGCCGTCAGCGGATTTTAATATATTTATACTACCCCTTCCCTCATGTTATGAATAAACTGCTTATTGTCCTGCTATTTGCAGTTACACCTGGCGTGGTATTATGCCAATTGCGCGAGGTGGACAGTTTGAATCGCCTGCTCAATTCCTCTCCGGATGATACCACGAAAGTTTCTGTGCTCGTCCGCCTTTCTTTCTATGAAAATTCATTCGAACATGGGCTTCAACTCGCAGAAGAAGCGCTGTCCCGCGCCAAAAAAGCGAGGTATAAAGCGGGAGAGGCAATGGCCCTGCATCAAATTGGCAACCAGTATCACGGCGCCGGCAGCTATCATATCGCGTTGAAGTACTACATCGAGGCGCTTAGAATTTTTGAACAAGTGAATGACCAGGTCGGTACTTCGCGGTCACTCGCAGGTATAGGAACCGTTCAGTTCGACCAGCAAAACTATAAGGATGCCCTATACTATTTCAGCAAGGCCTGGCAAGCGTTACAAGCCACCGATAATAAATATTTCATCGCGATGGGATTTGTAAACATGGGTAAGGTGTACGAGCAGTTGCAGAGATCAGATTCTGCCATCTGGTATTACCAGAGAGGCTATGAACTTTTCACTACTGTTAGCGACCGGTATCAATTGGGAGCCGTGTTAAACGGGTTAGGTAATGTTCACTCAACACTTGGAAATATAGAGTTGGCAATGGGTTTTTACAGGCTGGCGGTTGCTAACGAAATAATGTACGAGGACCACTCGAACCTTACTAAAAGTTACCTGAGCATGGCAGAACTGTTTGTAAAAAATAATCAGCGCGATTCAGGTATTTACTATGCAAGGCAAGCCCTCGATACTGCGCGGATCGGCCGGCAGTCGCTGGTAGTTGCGAGCGCTGCCAAATTATTGTCTGAACTTTACGATGGTGTCAGCGATAAGGAAATGATCCGTTACCTGCAAATGGCGATGAACGCAAAGGACAGCACTTTTAGCGCCGACAAACTCGCCCAGATTCAGAATTTGAATTTCGCCGAACGCGAAAGGGAAAAGGAAGTTGCCGGCAGAAAGGTAAAAGAGGGCGAGGAGAGAAAACGTAATCTTCAATATACGGCGATCGCAGTGGGCCTGATCACATTCGTGATACTTTTCTTTGCACTTAGCCGTAGCATAATAGTCAACGAAAAATTTATCAGGTTCTTTGGAATACTCGGGTTGCTGGCCCTGTTTGAGTTTATCAATTTATACATTCATCCTTATATCGGCCATATCACTCACGATTCACCCATCCTGATGTTACTGATCCTGATATGTATAGCGGCGTTGCTGATTCCGTTGCATCACAGGGTAGAGAAGTGGCTCGTACAGTTCATGGTTGAAAAGAACAAGAAAATAAGACTCGCTTCTGCAAAGAAAACCATCGCCAAACTGGAAGGGCAATCGTGACCGTGGTACGGTAAATATTTCTCGCAATGATTAGAATGATTCCGAGTAAGCGGATAGCCTGGAGAATTCAGCGCCGTTGAAAATTCTGGCGAGCGACGTATCACCGGTTTTCTCATACTCCGGAAGATGAACTTTCGTTACAATACGCCAAAAATTCTTTGACTTCAAATGCTCATAATCCGTGTCTTTTATAAACAAACCATAAAGGTGATCTCTCTTCTTAAACGAAATTTTTACGTAGCCCGATTTCTCATCGTTGCTTCGTTTGATAAAATTTTCAATATCCTGGATATTCATGCGCTCTTTGTTTTTAACCTGTTGCAAAATCGGATGTAGCGGGTGTCAGGCGGGTAAATAATAAACGGAGTGATATGCTAAATATAGGCTTATTTTTCGTATCTTTGCATCAATCGCGACTTTCGCATCAGTAATCGTTAATTATCCTGCTTTCGCATATTAGTTAGTCTTACTCCTGCATTTCGTACATTTTTTCATTTTTTTAATCAACAAGTATGAACATTTTTGTTTCAAACTTAAGTTTCAACGTGCAAGATGAAGACTTAAGAGAATTTTTTACTCCTTTCGGAGAAGTTACGTCAGCCAAAGTAATCAATGACAAAGCGACCGGCAGATCAAGAGGCTTTGGTTTTGTCGAGATGAACGACGACACGGCAGCTGCAACAGCTATCAGCAGTCTCGACGGCGGAACCGTAGAAGGAAGAGCTATCCGCGTAGCGGAGGCCCGGCCGAAAGAAAAATCTGATTTTTCGGGTAACTTCAACAAGAGCAGGAGCCCGTTTAAAAGAGATAATAACAGATGGTAAAATATCAAAGCCCCTTCACAGGGGCTTTTTAACTTAAATGACGCGATATGGCTAAAAAAAAGGAAACATATAGCAAAAGAGAAAAAGAAAAGAAGCGAATAAGGCAACGCCTCGACAAAGCCGAAAAAAAGGAAAAACGTAAGGCCAGCAACGACAAAGGAAAGCCACTTGAGGAAATGCTTGCCTATGTGGATGAGCATGGAAATCTTTCTTCAACCCCACCGCCGAAATAACCCGGCATTATTTCTCATCCTGCCCAAATATTTCAACAGCAATACCTGCTTACTGTGGTTCGCTTTTTGTAACGTTTATGTACAACCTCTTGTGGACTTAAATACATATGCGTTATGAATACCAATCCTATTTATATCGTAGGCGATGATAAAGACGACGAGGATTTAGTCGAGGAGGCCATCAGGGAATTGGGTTATCAGAATGAATTGAAATTCTTTCATTCCGGTGATGAAATCTTAAATGAGTTAAAAAGTAACGACACTGTGCCGTTTATTATCCTTTCGGACATTAACCTCCCCAGGATCGACGGCTTCAAATTAAGAGAGAAAATTTTAACCGAATCTCCCATTGCAAATAAATCGGTTCCATTCATATTCTGGTCGACGACCGCATCCAACGCCCAGGTAAAAAAGGCGTATGACCTGTCGGCCCAGGGATTCTTCCTGAAAGGCGCATCGTTCAATCATTTAAAAGAAGAACTTGATGAAATAATTAAATACTGGTCCAACGCTTTAACGCCGCGCGAATAGATCACGATTTTACGGCTTGTTCGTTTGCATAAGCTCCTGGATCTTTTTCTTCTTTCCCACAATCCAGACATTGTCGCCCCACTCAAAAACTGTCGTTGAATCAGGATTGAGAATCCTGTTGTTATCACGCTCTATTCCTATCACCAAACCTTCGGTACGCTCCCTCAATCCAGAGTTCCGGATTGTCAAACCCTTCAAACGATTATGCTCATCCACCACAATCTTTTGCAATGCAATGTCATCAACATTTGCAACAGCTATTCCGCCTTTTCTCTCTGATTCGAACACAGGTTTAAAATTCAAAAACTGCTCATCAGTAGCAATAACGCCTACCTGGTCAAAAGGTAAAAGAATAGCGTTGCGATCCGGCGGTTGTATCAATCTCTCACCTCGCTTTATATACACGATATTGATACCATACTTTTCACGCCACTCCAGCTCAAGCAATCTTCGTCCTATATAATCCGCATCCAAGGGCACCTCCAGGTCAATAATATGCGCATCCCAGGGCGACAATTGACTTTGCAAATCTGCAGTCTTCCGGTGAACGTTCGCAGAAAGTGTATTGAATGCCGCCGTTTCCCTCGCATTTAAATTGCGCAGAAACCTGCGTTCAATACGCTGATGAAACGCCTGTATGCGTTTTGTCAAAATGAAGAAGATCACAACAATAATCGGTACAGCAATAATAATCGCCAGCTTCGTTTCGAACAACCAGAACACCCAGAACGCGATCAGCGATACACCAATTACCACACGGATGATTTCTAAAAGAAGGAGCGGACCGCGACTGTATTTTTTATCCAGCCACATTTCTTTATAAGCCATGTTGCCGGGTTGCTTGGCCATCAGCGCCCACAGGAAAGGTGCGGACAGGGCCAGTGAAACAACTAGTGCGATAATATTTCTGGTGGCTGTATTCTCAATTTCGTTATTCAAAAACGGAATCAAAAAATTTATTGACAACGCACCGAGTCCCAACAGGATGATACCGTTTATTGCGATTATCGTCAGGTACGACTTTAACACCACCTTCCATTCATGCTCAGCCTGGATGTCCTGCGTACTCGAAGAATAATTATTTATCCGCTTCACCCAGGTGGCCGGAAGCTTGCGTTCAAGAAAATAGTAAAAGGGCTCTGAAAATTTAATGAGGTAAGGTGTGGTGAATGTAGTTATAGCCGACGCGCCAACCGCAACGGGAAATAAAAAATCTGAAATAACGCCGAGTGAAAGGCCGAGGGTTGCCACGATAAATGCAAACTCACCAATCTGTGCCATACTCATACCCACCTGCACGGACTGTTTGAGCGGCTGGCCCGACAATAACGCTCCTCCTGTAGTGCTGATCATTTTTCCAAACAGCGTTAGAAGTGTGACACATGCAACAGGCCATCCATATTGTACGATTGCCTGCGGATCAATCATCATACCTACCGAAACAAAAAACACGGCCCCAAACAGATCTTTAACCGGCTTTATAACGTGCTCAACTTTTTCAGCTGATGTGGTTTCAGCAATAATAGAACCCATAATAAACGCGCCGAGCTCCGCGGAAAAACCTACCTGCGTAGCGAGAACTACCATGCCAAGGCACAGACCTATGGCAAGAATGAGGAGGGTCTCTTCGTCGATCAGTGTCTTCGCTTTTTTCAACAGCGTAGGCAACAGGAAAATGCCCATGATAAACCACAGGGCTAAAAAGAAAAGAAGTTTTAAAATGGTAAAGAGAATTTCCGATCCTGCAAACTGTTTGGAAACGGCGATGGTAGAGAGCAAAACCATCAGCAGGATCACTACAATGTCTTCAACAACGAGAACGCCAAATACAATACGCGCATATTGTTTTGTTTTAATACCCAGTTCATCAAAAGCACGGATGATAATGGTAGTTGAAGAACTTGCCAGCATACCTCCGAGAAACAGGCTGTCCATAGTAGACCAACCCATCCATTTGCCCGTAAAATATCCGGCAACAGTTATAAAAGCAATTTCAACAAATGCCGTGATCGATGCTGCACCTCCAACACGCATCAGCTTTTTAAAACTGAATTCCAAACCAAGACTAAACAGCAAAAAAATAACCCCAATTTCAGCAAGTATACCAACGTTCTCATTGTCTGCGACCGTCGGTAGCAAGTGAAAGTGGGGTCCAACCAAAAAACCGGCTATAATGTAGCCCAGCACCAATGGCTGTTTAATTTTTCGAAAGACTAAAGTTGTAATAGCGCCAGCCATTAAAATCAACGCGAGATCTCGAATCAAATCCGGTAAATGCACCATACGTCAAATATAGAAAAATTGAGGCACGAACCTGTTGCGGATTTCTCGCTTTTGCTACTACAAAGCATTGTTCTATACGAAACCAATTACGCCACATTTATGTATGTTCTGAATGCTGGCATTTTACGAACCTCTTTTAATTTCGGACTTACCGGCGAAAGCGATGACAACAGGTTTCTCCATTCTTTTGCCTGGTGCTCGCGCACCTCGAGTTCAGATGGACTATCCTCGTTTCGATCATAGAATGGTAAATCGAGCGACTTCGCCCCATTCTTATAAGACAGGTTCAAAGTAATCCTGCCCACTTCACTTTCAGCTACTTTTTTCCGCGAATAGTCATCATCGAACGGTATTGCGTATTCTTTTTTCACTTCATAAGATTTTACTTTGGCCAGGTCGATAAAATACCCTTCATGTTTATTATTACTACTCGTAAAGAACAATAGTTGGTTATTTCCTCTGTCGAGGCCAATAACGCTCTTGCCGACTAACTCCTTTTTCGCAATCGAAAGACCGAATTCCGACACCGCATCCTTGAAGGTGGACAGTATCTTTTTCGAATTAGCCGGCCAGTGCTGGTTTGCGATCAATATCACCAGCAGCGAAGCAGATATAACGACCGCCATCGTAAACAGTATTGCAAAAAATGTAGTCATGATAAATAATTTTTTATGTGATATAATGAGCTATGATGAAATATTTTTTTATTAAATATTTTTTAGTGTGCATTCATATTATTGGGCCAGGTAACCACCGTCAATGGGATAGTATGCGCCTGTCACAAAAGACGATTTCGGTGAAGCGAGCCATAGAATCACTTCCGCAACTTCTTCCGACTCACCCAAACGGCCTATAGGGTGCAGGCCCACAAGCGCGTTCAATGCATTCGCGTCAAGTGAATTTTCTACGAGTGGTGTTTTAATGTAACCCGGTCCAACTGAGTTAATACGGATTTTTTTATCGGCATACTCGAGTGCCGCACCTTTTGTTAATCCCACTACGCCGTGTTTAGCTGCAACGTAAGCGGGTGACAACCTGGTACCAACACTGCCAAGAATTGAAGCGACGTTGATGATGCTTCCACCTTTTTGCAGCATTGCCGGAATCTGGTAACGTAACCCGTAAAACACGCCTGAAAGGTTAATGTCAATTACTTTTTTCCATCCATCGAGCGGATATTCGCCGGTAAGACCAAGAGGTCCGCCGATTCCTGCGTTATTCACTGCAATGTCAAGGGTGCCGAATTTTTTTATCGCTTCCTTCACCAGTTTTTCGTTGTCTTCGGGTTTAGAAGAGTCTGCCGCAACAAAAAACGCTGTACCGCCCTTGTCTGTGATTTCTTTCACAACAGCATTTCCATGTTCTGTATTAATGTCTGAGATCACTACTTTAGCGCCTTCCTTTGCAAATAATTCAGCTGTTGCTTTTCCAATTCCCGAGCCTGCGCCGGTAATCACTGCAACTTTGTTTTCCAGAAGTTTCATATGTCCTTATTTTAAAAGTGAATAATTCTTACCGATTTACTTTACAAACTCGCCGTCTGCTTTAATACGTACCTCGTCGCTGATCATCATTTGTGCAAAATTTTCCAACCTGCCAGCCAATTGTAGTTGTATTTCATTCCGAGTTGGATAAGCAGGAACTGCATATTCTCCAATATCCTGCTTACTGGTAATTTACCTGCGACGATCGGGTTGAAGCCCACTGTTTTAACCAGTTCCGAAACGGTTTGAAGGGCCTCTTCATCATCACCAGCGATAAATGAATCTACCTGTTTACCGTCGATAACGGGCGTTGTAAAATCGGCAGCAAATGTTGTGTTGAATGCCTTAACAACTTTTGAGTTCGGCAACAACTTTTGTAATTCTTCCGCGGCACTGGTATCCGGGGCGGTCACCAGACCATCATAAGTTGCATTCAATGGGTTGGCAATGCTTACAACAATTTTTTGGTTGGCTACTTCCTTAATCTTTTTTACAACTTCCTGTTCTGCCCGGAAGGGAACCGCTACAATAATAATGTCAGCTTCCCATGTGGCCTCGCGCGAGCAATCAATTGTTTCCACGTCTGCCGACGGATTGCTTTTTTTGATGTCCTGTACTGTTGCTTTGAGTTTACCTTGCTCATTTGAACATAACAGTAGCCTGTAGTTTCCCTTCGAAAGGTTCTTTGAAATAGCGGATCCCATGCTTCCCGACGCCCCGATTACTGCTATTGTTTGTTTTGTCTTCATATTTTTTCTTTTTGATACTGCAAAGTTACCCCGGCAAGGTGCCGTGCTCCATTGCGTGTAAGCAAGAAAAGCCATTGATTTTTGTCAACGGATTTTGTTGATTAAAAGAAGTATTTATTTACCGACCGCTATGCGGCGTCTGACCCGGCTAAGTGTTTCCGGCGTGAGTCCCATGTAAGAAGCGATCATGTGTTGAGGTACACGTTGTGTTATATCCGGGTATTGAGCTTTGAAAGATTCGTATCTTTCTTCAAGGGGTAGACTGATAATGGAAGATATTCTTTTTTGCAGTGCGATATATGCCCCGGTGATTAATTCCCTGATAAAGGTTTCATAACTGCTGCATTTCTTCAACAGCTCTTCGTGTGCGGATTTGCTGATAAGTACAAGTTCAGAATGATCTATTGCATCGATATTGGTAGTCGCGGGCTCAGCTGTTAAAAAGCTGTACAGGTCGGAGATGAACCATCCTTCTATTGCAAATTGTATGATATGTTCAGCGCCACTTTCGTCAACAGTGTACGATCTCAGTGCGCCCTTTTCAACGAATGCAATTGTTTTACAAACATCTCCTTCCTGCAATAAGTATTGTTTTTTGCGCAACTTTTTAACCGCCAGATTTTTCTGGATCATTGCCTGTTGCTCTTCACTCAGCGGCACTTTGCTCCGGAAATTCTGAAAGTACAATTCGTACATGGCGCCGGGGTTAAACTAATTTCGCGGTTGCAGTTTTTCCAACATTTCGTCCGTTATCGGGTCGCTGTAAACGCCATACGCATTCACGAGAACGCCTTTTATGTTGTGATGGTCGGAGGAAATTGCATATAATATGGCTGAATCGGAGGGATTGCTTTCTCCTTCAAAACGATAATAGCTGTCAATCTTAAATTCATCAGCAAATAATTTGAACTGGCCCTGGCGACACTCGAGGCAATTCTGTTGAAGATTGAAGTCTTCCGTATATCCCTGTTTGCGCAGCTCATTAATTGTTTCCGAAAGTGTGTTGTATCGTTTCATCATCTCAATTATTTATCTTTTTACGGAATGTGTATATAAGGTAGGTATTAAATCTTTTGATACCGCTGCCTTCCCGAAAATTATTCGTATATTTGCAACATGACAGGCAAAAATTTCCATCTTAACAAATATTTTTCTCCCAAAATTTCTACTGGGACAGAGAATTTTTGTGCCTGCAATTTCGCGGGGTTCATCGATAACATGAACTTCTTTCCTACATATAAGGACTTTCATAGTTAATCCCCGGTCTTAACTTATAAAAAAAGAGGCCGGGGTTCGGCCTCTTTTTGTTAATGGCTACCGGTGTTTCGGTTGCAGCAGGTGATATTTTACCATTTCGGGTTTTTATTCAGGGCAAAGAGAAGGTCGTTTTCCATTCTACAAGAGTGTTTTAAAAATTTAAAGACAAAATTTAAAGACATTATCATGCAGAATAAACATCCTTTTTCAATAAGTGGTGGTATCGTTCTTCTGATCGTCCTTATTAACATAATTATCGTACGGCAGGCTTACACCGGCAATGAAAATTTGTATTGGTTCCTGCCGTTTACCGGAGCGCTGTTAATACTGTCCATCTACAACATACTGCAGAAAAAGCACGCGATTCTAAAAAACTTTCCGGTAATCGGCTACCTGCGCTATTTGTTTGAATGGATACGGCCGGAAATGCGTCAATACTTTTTTGAGTCCGACCTGGATGGAAAACCGTTCAGCAGGCGACAGCGGTCGCTCGTGTATCAAAGAGCAAAAAATGTAAAAGAAACCGTGGCATTTGGTATTCAGGCAAATCCGAACGCGCCAGGTTTCGAATGGGCGGCGCACTCTGTGTATCCTTCAAAATTGCAGAAAGACGACTTGCGTGTGTGGATCGGCAACCATTTATGCGCGCGGCCATATCATGCGAGTGTTTATAACATCGGGGCTATGAGTTATGGTGCACTGAGTAAAACGGCGATTATTGCGCTCAACGAAGGTGCACGGCTGGGAGGATTTGCGCATAACACCGGCGAAGGCGGTATCAGTGAATACCATCTTGGTGGTGGCGATCTGATCTGGCAGATTGGAACCGGATATTTCGGTTGCCGGAACGTTAATGGCAGGTTTAATCCCATTGCATTCAGGAAAAACGCGATCAGGCCGGAAGTAAAAATGATTGAATTGAAGTTGTCGCAAGGTGCGAAGCCTGGTCATGGGGGTATTTTGCCAGCGGCAAAAAACACAGCTGAGATCGCGGAAATAAGGCATGTTGAACCGGGAACCACGATCTATTCACCTCCAAATCACAGTGAGTTTGATTCACCGGAAGGATTGGTGCGCTTCCTCGACCTGTTAAGAGAATTGTCTGACGGGAAACCTGTTGGATTTAAAATCTGTATTGGTGATAAGCAGGAGTTTATAGATATATGCCGCGCTATAAATTCAACGCGTTGCATCCCGGATTTTATTTCGGTTGATGGTGGAGAGGGTGGTACAGGCGCTGCGCCGCTCGAATTTACGGATCACGTTGGTATGCCCTTGTATGAAGCGTTGGCTTTTGTGAAGAAAACATTAGAAGAAAACAAGCTGTCGCAGCATATCAAAATCATTGCCGCGGGGAAGATTATTTCCGGATTTGATGTGTTGAAAGCATTGTCGCTCGGTGCTTCTGCGTGTTACAGTGCGCGCGGGTTCATGTTCGCGCTGGGTTGTATACAGGCGCTTATTTGTGATAGTGGAAGATGCCCGGTTGGTGTTGCTACCCAGGATCCCCGCTTATACAAAGGTTTGGATCCGTTTGATAAAGGCGTGAGAGTTTTCAATTTTCACGCTAATACGATAAAGGCGACGAAAGAAATGATGGAAGCCTGCGGATTTGATGATGTAGAAAAAATACAGCCATCGAAATTTTTTCGCAGAATAGATCAACAAACGAGCCTGAGTTTTGACGAGATATATTTTAAACCTGGGGGTGTGTCAAAAAAGCTGAATAAATACTTGTTAAATTAAAAACTACCGATCATGATAAAAGTAAAAAACGAACTGGTGCTCAGAACCGACGACTACAAACTTCTTGTGTCCTATCTGAATGGAACAAATTCAAAGGCAATGTTCGACCAGCGCAATGCTGATGCGTTGCATAGCGAGCTAAAAAAGGCAAAGCTGGTGGACAAGAATGATTTTCCTGCCGATACTGTCAGGATAAATTCTACTGTCTGGGTGAAATCGAAGGAGAAGGACGAAGTGATGCAGTTTATGCTTGTAACGCCTGATAAGGCTAATGTAAAGGAAGGTAAAATATCAGTTATGGCTCCGATTGGTACTGCCCTGATAGGTTTCAAAAAAGGCCAACAGGTGAAATGGAGAGTTCCTGCCGGTGAACGGACGTTCACCATCCTGGAAGTGATTAACGGGGATTAACCCATTTGTTAAAAGTAAAAAAAAATGATGATATGGACATGTTTTTGATCGTTCTCGTGTTATTGGTGCCGATCCCTTTGTACATGGCCTATTACTTTCTTTTTGTAAAGAAGTCCAACGACAAGGGAGTTCTGGAGGTAGAGACTGCTTTTAAAAGAGTAATTAAAAGAAATAAGCTGACTATTTCGGAGATGAACAAATTCGCCGACCGGCTGATTGCTATCGACCGGAAGACGGGCAGGCTTATTTTGATTGTATACAGGAATGGTATTACCTGGGAGAAATGCATAAATGTGGAAGAGATAATGCGTTGTAAAATCAACAATATTGTTGATCATTCGACGGGTTATATCAAAGAGGTGAATATGGAGCTGAGGTTGCAGAATGTTGAAGACCACATCAGGTTTACATTTTTTGATGATGCGGTTGATAACTTAAGCGATCTTGGCCGCAGAATAAAGCAGTCGAAGTACTGGCAAAAGAAAATTGAATATTATGTTGGGGTGCCTGTAACAAACTACCGCCTCGACCATATATTTTGACTTTGATGTTGTGTTTTTGAGTTGTTAAGCACTTACATGAAAATGTAGGTGCTTTTTTTATGTGCATGCGCGAGTTGGTCAACTCAAAAAATTATCAGTTTCGAATTTCTTTTGTTTTATTTTTTTGTTCAGCCTGTAGGCGCGTATAAGAAGAGGAATAGCCGCTACCGACCACACAAAGAAAAACAACAGCGTTCCGAAGTTGTATGCGTTGGTTTCCCTGTCGTTTATCAATGGATACCCGGTTTCTTTCACAAACGCGATTAGCAGCAACTGGACGAGTAAACAAACGATACCGGCAATAAGAAAAATGTAAAAGCGTGTTTTCATTGCGCAAAAACATTTCTAAATTAAGAAATAGTTGATCGTATTGGATATTTTGGGTGATGTTTTCGTTTAATTTTGAATACAAACATTATTCATGAAGCCCTTCCTCTTCGCACTACTTGCGATCATTTTAATCAGCTGCGGCGATTCGGGTGAAGATATCACCAGCCAGCAACTTCAGCTTCAAAGTAAAATTGATTCTATAGACCAGGTGCACGATTCTCTATCCACTATTATAGAAACTTCCAGTGATATGCGTACAGATGAGTTGGTGAGAATGCAATTGCTTATAAAAAAGCTGGATGAGGAAAGAGCATACCTGTTAAAGTCGTACGATTCGCTTGAAAAGCAGTTAAGGAGGAATTAGTGCGGCAATACACCATCAGCGATATAATTGATTTTGTAGAAAAAGAAACCAGCTCCCGGGAAGTGACACCGGATACGGATATATTTTATGATCTTGACTGTGTTGAGGATGATTTTGGCGATCTTATGGAAAAGTATAGCGAAAAATTCGGAGTAGATTTAGCTAATTATATATGGTTCTTTCATTGTGATGAAGAGGGGCAGAATTTCGGAGGGATGTTTTTTAAGCCGCCATACGCGAGAGTTGACCGTATTCCTCTAACTCCGAAAATCTTGTTATTGTACGCAAACACCGGTATTTGGAACATGACTTATCCAAGGCACAGGATACCCCGGAAGCGCCTGGACATTTTAATTAACAAAATTATTGTTGGACTTTTTCTGGTCTTCCTTTTGTACTATTTTCTCAGGTAAAGTTCCATTCATTTCTTCTTCGATTTTTCGAGTTTTACGCCACCTAGGATGTGAAGCGTAATAGTTGCTTCCGTGGTTTCCCACTGAATATCGAACGGCATCGGATCTTTTGCTTTCGTTCTTTTATCCGCTTCTTCAAGAATTTCAAAGTTTTCTATCAAATCGCCCTGCTTGTATAAAACAGTTTTCAATGGCTCGTCGATAACTTTCTTATTCTTTGCCGGAACCTTCTTTGCAGGGTTCTTTTTAGCGGCCTTTTTCTTTGCCATGACAGAATGCTTTGTGAATGTAATTTGAAAGTGATCCTGTTTAACATTGCAATTTCCGAACCACCGGCTGAGGTTTATATTTGAAGATGCAAAAAATACCCGTCCGGCGATTAACGGACAGCCCTAACCGGCCATCTTCTCCCGGGATGTTCAAGATACGCGAGGTCGCCAGCCTCCTAAAAGGCACCGACCTAATTCAACCTCTTCACAGGCACGACTTTTATTTCATCCTCGCTTTGAGAAAAGGTAAAGGGTTACATGAAATTGATTTCTCACCTTATAAGATCACGGATAACTGCGTATTTATTTTACGTCCCGGCCAGGTGCACCGTCTCGAATTGAGAGCGGGAAGCACGGGCTACCTCGTTGAGTTTAATGCTGAATTTCTTCATCCAATCAATCGCGACTCTGCCGATCGCCTGAGAAAGGCGGGTTACAAAAATTTCTGCAAGGTTGCAGAACAAAACTTCAATAAGCTGGATAATTGCCTGAAGTACATGTTTCACGAATTCACTGGCCGAAGTGAGGGCCACCTTGCTATTATTAAGGCCAATATTGATATTTTTTTACTTGAATTGAACAGGGAAAAGGCACACCCGGAACCGTCAACAAAGATCGGCTCATATACACAGGAACGCTTCGAAGAATTTTTGGATTTTTTGGAACAGCACATCGCAAGCCGCAAAGAAGTGGCTCATTATACCCAGTTGATGAATCTTTCTTCATATCAGCTAAATGAAATTTGTAAAACCGCAGTTGGCAAAACACCTTCCCGGCTTATTAATGAACGAATAATACTGGAAGCGAAAAGACATTTACTGGCAACGTCGAACCAGGTAAAAGAAATAGCGGACCAGCTAGGTTATGAGGATGTTTCTTACTTCATCAGGTTTTTCAGGAAACATACAGGGCACTCACCCGAAGTTTTCAGGACAAGTTTAATGTAGTTTCAAATTTGCTTCTCCGCCAATCCCTCACACCGCCTTCGGCGGGTTCGGGATGACACGCTGGTTTTTAATAGTACCATTTAACTTAATTTTTGTCCTATCAGCGCGCAACCAGGCAAAATACCTTTGTGATGAAAATTATTTATCACATCAAAGACAATTACATGAAAACAAAAATGAAATTAATCGCCTCGTTAAAAATATGGGTTGTTATCTATCCCTCTATAACTTTGTTTTTCGTGGTATTCGGAAAGCAATTATCTGCAATGCCGTTGTACATAAGAACCTTTCTCTTAACAGCCATACTTGTGCCGTGGATAGTGTTTGTCGGCGTACCTCTTGTTGACTCCCTTTTTCGCAGGATCTCTTCAAAAAAATAAATCGAAATGAACCAGGAAACCGATTTCGATGTCATCATTATTGGTGGAAGCTATTCCGGGCTCGCGGCTGCTATGGCCCTCGGCAGGGCACTAAGAACAGTATTGATAATAGATGATGGCAAACCATGTAACCGTCAAACACCATATTCACACAACTTTTTAACGCAGGACGGCGTACCACCGATGGAGATTGCTGAACAAGCAATTGCTCAGTTAAAAGCGTACCACACGGTGCAATTTTTCAAAGGGTGGGCCGAGCATGCCATAAAAACACATCGTGGTTTTGAAATCCGCGTAACAGGCAACTACACATTCGTGGCAAAAAAAGTAATTTTTGCAACCGGCATTAAAGACGATTTTCCTGGTATCAAAGGCTTTTCGGAATGCTGGGGAATATCGGTTTTGCATTGTCCTTATTGTCATGGTTATGAAGTACGGGATCAAAAGACAGGCATTCTCATCATTGAAGAATATAATTTTGACTTCTGTAAACTTATTTCAAACTGGACCAAAGATTTGACCGTGTTCACAAACGGGTTGCCGCAACTTACAACCGAACAGGCAGAACTGCTTAACAGCCACAGCATCAATATCATTGAAAAACCGGTTGAAATGTTTCGTCATCAAAATGGACACATTGAAAGTGTTGTCTTTAAAGATGGAACTGAATCTCCTTTGGAAGCGCTTTATGCGCCTGTTCAGTTTAAACAACATTGCCCGATCCCTGAACTTATCGGCTGCGAGTTGGCTGACGACGGATATATCAAGGTCGATTTACTTCAGCAAACGACCGTCGAAGGTGTTTTCGCTTGCGGCGACAACACTTCGCGCATGAGGACAGTTGCAAATGCTGTTGGTATGGGAACAACCGCCGGGATGGTGGCAAGCAAGAAGTTGATTCTTGAAGAATTTTGAAAGACCGCTTTTGGGTAGCGTCTCAATTTGAAATTTTGCGTCTCCGCCGATCCCTCGCAGAGTTTACCCTGAGGCTATAGCCCGAATGGGCTCGGGATGACAGTAAAGACCCTGACGTCATCCCGAACCGGGCCCGTTCGGTCTTCGACCTCAGGGTAAACTCCGCGAGTGTGAGGGATCAGCAGAGATGTTCCGTTAAAAAATAAAATTGCGACACTACCGCCTTTTGCCATCGTTCCCACAACTCCGTTGAAGTCGCTAATTTTACTGCTCAAAACTATCAATGAGCAGCAATTTCATCGACAGCAGTATCAAGCAATTCAAATATTATAAATGGCTCGCAGAAAGAGCCATCGAGCAGGTAAGCGATGAACAACTGAACCAGCAATATAATTCGCAGTCGAACAGCATCGCTATGATCATGCGTCACATGTCGGGCAACATGTTATCGCGGTTTACCAATTTTCTTACTGAAGATGGAGAAAAACCGTGGCGCAACCGCGATGCTGAGTTTGAAACGGGCTCCAGTTCGAGATCCGATTTAATAGAAGAGTGGGAGCGTGCCTGGCAATGTCTTTTCACATCGATTGAAAACCTGCAGAATAATGATCTTGAAAAACTTGTGTACATCCGCAACCAGGGGCATACCGTGATGGAAGCCATCCAGCGCCAGCTTGCCCATTACCCTTATCATGTCGGGCAGATTGTTTTTCTTGCAAAGATGCAGGCGCAGCACTGGAAATCGCTATCAATTGCCCGCGGCCAGTCAAACGATTATAATAGTGAAAAATTCGCGCGCGAGAAAATGCGGGGACACTTTACGGATGAAATACTCAAGAAGGATCCGGAGAATGATTTATAATTTACTAAATTTATTTCGCCATTTCTGACTTGGAGCAAAATTCAACATATTACGAAAACCTGCTGTTGCAGCAATTAAAAGCCGGTAGTGCAAGCGCTTTCACAACGCTGTATAACATGTACAGCGAACGTTTATACTACAACGTTTTTTCGCTGGTAAAGGACCGAAATACCGCGGAAGAACTGGTGCAGGATATCTTTTCGAAAATATGGAAGCAAAGGGCCAATATTTCCATCGAAAAATCTTTTTCTTCCTATCTTTTTGCTGCCAGCCGAAACAGGGTGTTCGACTTCTTCAAGCAGCTTCGGCGGAATCACGAATTATATTCACGTATCAAAGCGATAGCCTCAGAAAATTACAGCCATATCGAGGAAGCGTTGCTCAGACGTGAGAACCAGCATTTGCTGCAGCGCGCCATCGAAACGCTGCCGCCACAGCGCCGCCGCGCATTTGAGCTGTGTAAAATCGAGGGTCTTTCCTACCGCCAGGCAGGGGAGGTGATGGGCATATCCATTTCTACCGTAAAGGACCATATGGCCACTGCCCTCGACGCCATCAGGACCTACATTTCCAAAAACAGCGAAATCGCCGCCTTTTTAATTATTTTTTTCTGGAACCCGCCGGTTTAGGATTTCGGCAGTCTTTATGAAAAGCACAATTTGCAAGTCCCTCAATTTTTTGCTGATCTATTCAGGAAATACCTCGACAATACCTGTTCACCTGAGGAGGCTGAATACTTTCTGTCGCTCGTAAATTCAGATGAATACCGCGCATATGCAGCGTTGCTGATTGACAGGCTGATAAGTGGTGTTCCGGAAGCTCATAACCGCGAGCATGACCTGAAAGCGCGACTCGATCAGCGTTTGCACCTTATCCTCGAAAATGATTATTCAACCACATTTGAACCCGCGCCTGTAAAAAGATTGCGGCCATGGCGATGGGTGGCGGCGGCAAGTATAGTGGTAATGGTGGCTGCGGCCGTTTACTACTGGATGCTTCCGCAACAACAACCACAGCTTGCGGCTAACCATTCACTTTCTTTTACGCCATCGGTAAATTATACGAGGTATCTCACATTGCCCGACGGAAGCACAGTTGTGCTTCATTCCGGAAGCAAACTCGAGTTTCCCTCATCGTTTACAGGAGCCACCCGCGAAGTAATCCTTGAGGGCGAAGCATATTTCGATATCAGCCATGACCCGGGTAAGCCCTTTATCATACATACCGGCAAGGTGAAAACGACCGTACTCGGAACAGCATTTAATATCAAAGCAGACGAAAAGCACGTAGTGGTATCGGTAACACGAGGCAAGGTGAGGGTGGAAACCGGCTCTGAGGTGCTGGCGGTGCTGGCACCCAATGAACAGGTAGAGTTTAATTTGCCGGAAGAAAAAACAAAACAGCAAAAGGTAAACGCAAATAATATCGTGACCGACTGGACAAAAGAAGACATGGTTTTCAATGGCAACACCTTTGAAGAGATCGCAGGCATGCTTAGCAAACGTTACGGCGTGAATGTGCAGGTGAATAACGAATCGCTGAAGAATTGTAAAGTGCGCGCTTCATTTTCGGGAACTGAAAAGCTCGAATACGTAGCCAGTATACTTTGTGGAATCAAGAATGGTGAATATGAGCAACTGAAAGACGGAACGATAGTGCTGAACGGTGAAGGTTGTGACGGGCCGTCAAAAGAGTAAGGAACTAAAAACCCCTCCGTCCGTGGAAAGATTGAAGGGGTTAGTTAATAAACATTAAATAATAACATTTAAACCATTTGCAATTTATGCAAAAAACAACTGCGTTATGCAAAAAGCAACGTATAGGTCAATGGTTTGTTGCATTCAGTAGTCATCCCCAAACACAGTTTCTGATGAAGGTCAGCCTTTGTGTATCTATGATTGTTCTGACTTCGGTCCAGCTCCTGTTAGCCGGTCCGGGTTTCGGGCAGGATATGGCTGACAAGGAGATTACCCTTGGCTTGCAGAATGAGTCCCTCTCCGGGGCTTTTAAGAAAATCGAAGACCTGTCGGGTTTCAGGATCGCTTATTCGGTGGAAGACGTGGACCAGTACAAATCCATCACACTCTCCAGGGCCAAACGCACTCTCGAGAAAACGATGCAGCTGGTTCTTTCTACTACCAACCTCGATTTCAGGAACCAGGGCAACGTCATTATCATCTATCGTAACCAGGTTTCATCAGGGACCAAAGAGATAACCGTCGTGGATGCCGAGGTGCGCGGAACGGTGCTGAACAGCAGCAACGAACCCGTAGAATCAGCGTCTGTGATGGAAAAAGGCACCCAGAACGGTACCTATACCAATTCGCAGGGACAATTTGTACTGCGCGTCGCCAGTACAAGCGCAACGCTGGTAATCAGCGCCGTGGGATTTACCGAGCAGGAAATTCCACTGAACGGACGGAACCAGGTAGACGTTCGGCTCGCAGAGAACAACACCAATATGGAAGAAGTGGTGGTAACCGCTCTTGGTATCAGCAGGAAAACAAAATCTATTTCTTACGCCACGCAATCAGTTAAGCCGACACAGCTTACTGAAGTGCGCGATCCCAATAACGTACTAAATGCGCTGCAGGGAAAAGTGGCCAACGCATTGATCACTCAAAGCTCTGGCGGTGTGGGCAGCGAAGCGAAAGTGATACTCCGCGGAAACAGGTCAATCACCAATAACAGCAGTGCATTGATAGTGATAGACGGAATTCCGGGAGGTGATCCTGGCATCAATCCCGACAATATCGAGTCGATGACGATCCTCACAGGCGCCACCGGCGCTGCGCTCTATGGTAGCGAAGCGGGTAATGGTGTGATAGTGATCACTACGAAAAAAGGAAGGAGCGATGGAATCTCGGTATCGGTAAACTCAGGTATTACAATGGAAAGACCGTTTGCTTTGCCAAAAGTTCAGAATACATACGGACAGGGCGGCGACGGAGCCATCAACAGTAGCCTGGGCGACAGCTGGGGAGCGAAGATGGAGGGGCAGAGTTATACTGACTACTTTGGAAATCCCGCAACCTATTCCGCTCAACCTGATAACATCAAAGACTTTTTCAGAACGGGCCTTGCGTTGAACAACGCAATCAGTGTTTCAGGCGGATCGGAGAAAGCACAAACGTTCCTATCATACATCAACAACGATGTGCAGGGTATCATTCCCAATAACAATCTTACAAGTCATATTGTAAATCTTCGCATCACCAACCAGATCACAAAACGTTTGTCTACCGATGCAAAGGTTACCTATCATCGCCGCGATATAAGGGCAAGTCCACGCGCCGGCGAGGGCAATACCCCCGTGCTCGACATCTACCAGATCCCGAGAAACGTAACTACACAGATGGCCGAACATTACCAGGATATCAACAACGTTGGTGTTCCGGTTCTTGCGCCATGGCCGTCAACAGCACAGGGCGTATACGCGAATCCGTATTGGGTAGTTAACAACGATAAGCTCGATAAGGTGAGAGATAATGTTATCGGTTTTCTGAAAGCGAAATACAAACTCACCAGCTTCCTCAGCATTACCGGTAGCGCGAACATCGACATGTTCAATGAAGAACAGCAGCAAAAAACATACGAGGGCACTATCGCATGGGCGCAGAATCCAGGTGGATTTTACCAGGTTACGAACACACGTTTCATGCAGAAATGGTTCGACCTGATACTGGAAGGAAATAACAACATCACGAAGGACCTCGACATCAACTACCATGTAGGTACTATTTACAAAGACAACAAGATTGATAACACTGTCGGCACGGCAAACGGTTTGAATGTTGCAAATAAGTTCAGTTTAAACCTCGCGACAGATCCCATCACACAACAATCGGGAACACAGGTGCAGGTACAGTCGGTGTTTGGATTGGCGAACCTTTCTTACAAAGATTACCTGTTCCTCGACGGAACCTTCCGTAACGACTGGGATTCGCGTTTGCCTGACCCGCATTCGTTCCAGTATTATTCGGTTGGATTGTCCGGAATTATTTCTGATATGGTTTCTTTGCCCTCTTCAATTAACTATCTCAAAACTTTTGTTAGTTATGCTGAAGTAGGTAACGGTGGTCAGTTCGGACTGCTTACCACTCCATACGATTATGTGGCAGGAGCAGGAAACGGTTACCTGATCAGGAGAAGCACGCTGCCTTTCCCAACACTTAAACCAGAAATTGTAAAGAGTTTTGAAATAGGCGCAGAAGCAAAATTCCTGGACAGCAAACTGGGTGTAACATTAAATTATTATAAATCGAATTCCACTAACCAGTTGTTTCAGTTGAATATTCCTGTAGCCACAGGTTATTCAACGAGCTATTTGAATGCAGGGAATATTCAGAACCAGGGAGTCGAGGCGGTTATCAATTATGCCGCGATCAACAGGAGTGATTTTTCGTGGGATGTGTCGTTCAATTTTGGTTTGAACCGCAACAAGGTGAAAGAGCTCACGGACCAGGTGAAAACAATCAACCTCGGATTTATCGACTTCGGTGCGTTGCCCCAAATCAACGAGGGCGGAAGCTTTGGTGATCTTGTATCGCATGTGTGGTCGAAAAATGCAAAAGGCGAATATGAGATGACAGCAGATGGCAAGCCGCTTACAAGCGACAAGAAAGGAGAATTGCCATCTTACATCGGCAACTTCAATCCGAAAGCCAGGATAGGCCTTACCAACACTTTCACATATAAAGATTTTGCGTTGAGATTGCTGGTAGATGGAAGAGTGGGTGGCATAATCGTGTCGGGAACTGAAATGAACCTTTCATTCAGCGGTATCACCGAAGCAACTACGCAGTACCGCGATGGTGGACTCGTGCTGGGAGGCGTTGATGTAAACGGCAACCCTGTAAGCGACGATATCACGGCACAACAATTCTGGCAGACAGCTTCAGGTAAACGTTTTGGCGTGGGACAATTTTACGCTTACGATGCAACTAATTTCAGAGTGAGAGAACTTTCGCTGGGTTACAATATTCCATTACGCGTGAGCCTGGTAAAATCAGCCAGGCTTTCTGTGGTGGCACGCAACCTTCTCTGGCTTTATCGCGGAAAAAACAAGCTTGATATACCGGGCATGGATAAACGAAAAATGTGGATGGATCCTGATATGAGTATTTACAATGGCAACGGCCTGATGGGTGTGGAATATGGTGCAATGCCATCTACCCGCAGCCTTGGCCTTAACCTTCAACTGGTTTTCTAATCTCTGACCTGTAAAATCAAAAAAAATGAAATTCTTTGATATAATATATAAAAAGAGTCGTTACGCTATCGTCGGTTTGTCGGTTATGCTGGTAGCGTCGTGTACAAAAGATTACACTGAAATAAACACCGACAGAAACACGATTGCGACTATCGGCGATGCTGAAATTCCGTTCCTGTTTTCCGGTGCGATCGAGGCAATTCCCTGGAGCGACCAGGTGGCACAAAATCTTTTCGCAGATCAATACGCGCAATATTTCGCGAATAACACAGCATATTTTCCTTCCGACCGTTACACAATGGTATCAGAATGGGTTCAAAACAATTTTGATCCCATGTACACAAGGGTGGTTCCGCAGCTGATGACGATCATGGAGAAAAAAGACGCGGGTTCAGCAGAAGTTGCGTTGGCAAACATCTGGTGGGCATATGCGTTCCACCGTGTAACCGACTACTGGGGACCGATTCCGTATTTCGGTATCGGGCAGGGAGGATTCTCAGGACCATATGATCCCCAGGATAAGATATACGATGACTTTTTCAAAAGACTGACCGCAGCTGTGCAGGTACTCGAATCAAAAAGATCTGAAACGCCTTTTGGCAGCTACGATCTCTTGTTCAACGGGGATGTAAATAAATGGATCAAATTCGCTAATACACTTCGTTTACGTTTGGCGATCAGGATCTCCAATGTTGATCCTGAGAGAGCCAGGATAGAGGGCGAAGCCGCTTATGCCGGTGGAGTGTTCACTTCCAGCCCTGAGGACGATGTGTATGCTCCCAAAAATCTCAACGAGGTTAACCGTTTGTCGCAGATGTCGGACTGGAACGAATTCAGGATGAGCGCGGCGATGGAATCAGTTCTCAAAGGATACGATGATCCGCGCGCTCCCGTTTATTACATTCCATCAAAAAACACAGGTGATTTTGAAGGATTGCGCAATGGTCTCACGCCGGAACAACTATCAATTGCACCTAACTTACCCGACGACAATTCGCATGTGGGTCCAAGATGGACTTCAGTGGCGTATGGTGGAATTCCTAATCACCTGACTACACCTCAAAACGTGATGTGTGCGGCCGAAGCATATTTTCTCAGGGCCGAAGGCGCATTGCTTAACTGGGAAATGGGTGGTACAGCAAAAGAATTGTACGAAGCAGGTATTACCAATTCGATGATACAGTGGGGCATCACAGACAATTCGGTTATACAATCATATATCAACAGTACTGCGACACCTGTTGCACCGAACGACTTTCTAAATTCACCAGCGCTAACAGATATTCCTGTTGCATTTAGCAGTAATATCGATGAACAGAGGGAGCAGATTGCTACGCAAAAATGGCTTGCGCTGTTTCCCGATGGAATGGAGGCATGGGCGGACTACCGCCGCGGCCACTACAATAAATTGTATCCCGTTGCCAACTCCGACAACCCGGATTTAACCAATCCTTCTACACAGTATATCAGGAGAATTACCTTCCTGGTTTCAGAAAAGCAAAGCAACGGTCC
>JAEUVS010000032.1 GCA_016786745.1 Chitinophagaceae bacterium
ACAATCAGTAAAAGAAGATCAGCCAAACCCGGACGATGAGGCGTAAATTTGCGCCTTAAACATTGTCATTGAAAAAGCAGCAATCTATTTTACTGGCGGGAGCTACCGTTTTGTTCTGCGTTATCTATTTTTTCGGAAAAACAACGCCACCGAAAAATGCCGCGGCAACCGCCGGCGCCGATTCCACCTACAATATTCAGAAGATACTCAACGCTTCACGGGCACAACTCACCGACGACCAGCGCACGCGCCTCGCTCAGCTCGAAAATGGCATTGTGAGAGGAAATGTGAGTGAACAGAAGGCCGACGTGTACCGGCAGATAGCGGCATTCTACCGCGATTCCGCCCACCTTTTGATCCCCTTTGCCTATTATACGGGGGAAGCTGCCAAATTGGAAAATTCTGAAAAAAGTCTCACCTTTGCTGCCCGTTTCTATTTAGAGAACGCCCGGAAACAGGATGAAGAGGGCCTCAAAAAATGGATGGCGAACGAAGCAAAACAGTTATTTGAAAAAGCCCTGGTGTTAGACCCGGGCGATGATTCCCTCAAAGTAGGCCTCGGAAGCTGTTACATATTTGGTAACATCGCCGACAATCCCATGGAAGGTATCATGATGATCAGGGAAGTAGCCGAACGCGACCCCTCCAACATGTACGCACAATATATGCTTGGCGTCGGTGGATTGATGTCGGGCCAGATGGATCGGGCAATAGACCGACTAAGCCTGGTAATCGCTAAGCAACCCGAAAACGTTGAGGTAAAGCTGATGCTTGCCGAAGCGTTTGAAAGAAAAGGCGATAAACAAAATGCAGTGAAATGGTATGAATCCGTCAGGTCGCAAATTGGAAATCCTGAAATTCTACAGGAACTCGACAAACGAATTCAGACACTCAAAAAATAACCATTACAATATTATTAAAGGAACTAAAAACAATTGTTTAACTAAATCATTGGTGTATTTATGCCTTGTGGAAAAAAAAGGAAGCGTCATAAAATTGCGACGCACAAGCGTAAAAAGAGACTAAGAAAAAACCGTCATAAGAAGAAGAGCCGCTAATTTCTTCTTACTTGTAATGCCCTCACCCGGCCATACTTCTTGTCGCTGAATCTATTATTTGTCACTTATCCGGATTGCTTACTGAACTAAAGATACCTGGCAAATAATTCCTCTTCAGCATACACCATTAGTGATGATGGTTAGACGCAAAAGTGATTACGCTTGAATAAGGAACTGATCATAAATGCTGCTCCCATGGGCGTTGAGATCGCCCTGCTCGAGGATAAAAAACTGGTAGAGCTGCATCATGAAAAAACAGATGCAAGCTTTGCCGTGGGCGACCTCTACCTCGGAAAAGTAAAAAAACTTATACCGGGACTAAACGCAGCTTTCGTGGATGTTGGATTTGAAAAGGATGCTTTCCTTCACTATACCGACCTGAGCCCCTATGCGCGCTCATTGCTCAAATTTACCCAGCTCTCCATAAACGATACCAGCCCCAACGGCTATGATTTCTCGACGTTTGAAGTAGAACCCGAAATCATTAAGACAGGAAAGATTAACGAAGTACTCAGTGGAAAACCCAACATACTCGTTCAAATCCTGAAAGAACCCATCGCCGCCAAAGGCCCCCGCCTCAGCTGCGAAATTTCCCTGCCAGGACGTTTTGTGGTCATAACCCCATTCAACGATATCGTTGCCGTTTCCCGCAAAATTCACTCGGCCGAAGAAAGAAAACGACTCCAGAAAATTGTTGAATCCATCAAGCCAAAAAATTTTGGCGTGATAGTACGAACAGCAGCAGAAGGAAAAAACACAGCAGAACTGCATGAAGATCTTACCATGCTCGAAGAAACGTGGAAACTCATCCAGAGAAACCTGAAAGCGGCCTCACCGCCTTCCAAGGTGCTGAGTGAACAAACGAAAACTACCAGCATGCTTCGCGACCTGCTCAACGAAGATTTCAACAAGATTGTAGTGAACGACAAGAACCTGTTTAACGATACACGCAACTATATCCAAAGAATTGCTCCCGAGAAAAGTGATATCATTTCATACTACCATAACGGCTTGCCGATATTCGATCAGTTTGGAATAACAAAACAGGTAAAAGCAGCTTTCGGAAAAACCGTTAACCTGCCCAGCGGCGCATACCTCATCATCGAACATACCGAAGCCCTTCACGTAATCGATGTGAACAGCGGTTATAAAAGCGTAAGCAACAACCAGGAACAAAACGCACTCGAAACAAATCTCGAAGCAGCTGCAGAAATTTCACGCCAGTTGCGATTGAGAGATCTCGGTGGTATTATCGTGGTAGACTTTATCGACATGAAACTCCCGGACAATAAGCGCAAGCTTATGGAAGCGATGGAAGAATTTATGCGTCCCGACAGAGCGAAACACGCTGTGTTGCCGATATCGAAATTCGGACTCATGCAAATTACACGTCAACGCATGAAACCCGAGATGAATATCAACACGCAGGAGGTTTGTCCTACATGCAACGGCACCGGAAAAATTTCTTCCACGTTATTGCTCGAAGATGAAATAGAAAAAAATCTTAGCTATCTTATCACGCATCAGCATAAAGATCTCACACTCGTTGTTCATCCGATATTATATTCCTACTTCACGAAAGGAAGTGTTTTCTTCCGCTCGAAAGTTTGGAAATGGAGATGGAAGTATGGACAGAAAATTAAGATCAGGGAAAATACCAACTATCATCTTACGCAATACCAGTTCTTCGATAGGCACGATGAAGAAATCAAATTATAATAAAAAAAGCAGGACCGAAATCCTGCTTTTTTATTTTGCTGTTTACAGCTCCTAATCTCTTCTTGACCCTCCCATGAAGATCATGATATACTGAACAAGCGTTGCTACCGACGCCAGCGCAGCTACCACGTATGTCAGCGCGGCCCATTTCAACGCATCTTTTGCCTTAGGATATTCATGGCTCGAAGTGATCCTGGCGGTGTTGAGCCATGCAAGCGCCCTGCGACTGGCGTCGATTTCTACCGGCAAAGTAATTACTGAGAAAAGAGTGGTGATACCGAAGAGAACGATACCTGCCAGGAGCAGCTGCGGGAAAACATTAATCATAAGAATACCGCCGAGCAGGATCCACTGAACGATTCCTGCGCTGAACTGTACGGCCGGAACGAGCTTACTTCTCAACGTAAGCCATTGATAAGCAGTGGCATGTTGCACCGCATGACCACATTCATGGGCGGCTACGGCTGCGGCAGCAACAGAGGTACCGCTGTACACCTCGGGGCTCAGGTTAATAGTTTTATTGGCAGGATTGTAGTGATCGCTCATAAAACCATTCACTGAAGTAATTTTTACATCATATATCATATTGTCACGCAGCATTTTAGCAGCCACTTCGGCGCCGGAAAGGCCTGATGACAAAGGTATTTTGCCATAAGTATTGAACTTGCTTTTCAGTATTCCTGAAACCAGCAAACTGATACCCAGAAATAAAAGAGAGATCAACATTACTGATGGTGTCATTTCACTTGTGCGTTTTAGTTATGTAAGAAGTTCATCAAATAAAAAACCATTTTTTTTGTGCGACAAATTGCTGAAAATTCGTTGCGATTATTAGCCTTTTTGTCATTTGATAACTGGATGAAAAACAAAGGCTGACAATTTATCACAATGACCGATATTAATTTATAATGGTATGTTAAGTTATTGATTCATAGTCTGATATAAAGGTACGCAAAAAACCGAAAAGCGCTGATATCATCGTTTTAAAATTATTCACAGCATCAAAAATTTATTTTGTTATGTGGCGCTAATTTGTAATTTAGTGCAAGAATTTAATGGGTTAGTAAGTAAGGGGTCAGCAGCAATGTTGACCCTTTTACTTTTTAAGTTATTCTCCTTTTTCTCACCGTTTTTTTACTGTCCGCTGAGTTAATTCATCTCCTACCTTCACGTCATGAGTAAAGTTAAGACGGCTTTTTTCTGTTCAAACTGTGGTTATGAAAGTGCGAAGTGGACAGGTAAGTGTCCCGCATGCGGAACATGGAACAGTTTTGTGGAAGAAGTAATTCATAAAGAACTAAATAAAGAGAATGGATGGAGGGAACTGGCTGATGTTAAAAGAGAAACAAAAATTATCGCGCTTCACGACATCAGCAATGTTGCCCAGGAAAGAATTCTTACAACAGATGAAGAACTGAACCGTGTGCTCGGCGGTGGAATAGTTCGCGGCAGCATCGTGCTTGTTGCAGGTGAACCAGGAATCGGAAAATCAACATTGTTTCTGCAAACAGGCCTGCTCATGAAAAACACGCGCGTGTTGTATGTGAGCGGAGAAGAAAGTGAACAGCAGATAAAAATGCGCGCCGACCGCCTCAACATCACACATCCTGAATTCTACCTGCTTACCGAAACATCCACCCAGGTAATTTTCCAGGAAATAAAAAAAGTGCGACCCGGGTTGGTAATCATTGATTCAATTCAAACACTTCAATCCAATTACATAGACTCCTCTCCGGGGAGCATCTCGCAAATAAGAGAAAGCGCGTCGGAACTTCAACGCTTCGCGAAAGAATCGAACATCCCTGTATTTATCATTGGGCACATCACCAAAGACGGAACCGTGGCGGGACCAAAAATTCTCGAGCACATGGTTGATACTGTACTGCAATTCGAGGGCGACAGGCATTACACCTATAGAATTTTGAGAACATTGAAGAACAGGTTCGGCAGCGCCTCGGAATTGGGGATATATGAAATGACCGCCGACGGAATGCGTGGTGTAAATAATCCGAGTGAGTTACTCATCACACAAAAGGAGGACCAGTTAAGTGGTATCAGCATCGCCGCGACGATGGAAGGCATCAGGCCGCTGCTCATCGAAGTGCAGGCGCTCGTTACACAATCAGTTTATGGCACCCCGCAGCGCACGGTTTCAGGCTTCGATCTACGACGGCTGCAACTGCTGCTTGCTGTTCTTGAAAAAAGAGGTGGGTTTCACTTCGGTGTAAAAGATGTGTTCCTGAATATTGCGGGCGGTATCAAAGTTGAAGATCCTTCGATTGATCTTGCGGTTCTTTCAGCGCTGCTCAGTTCTTTCGAAGACGTTCCTCTGCCAAACCATATCTGTTTCGCAGGTGAAGTAGGTTTGAGTGGTGAGATCCGCGCAGTGAACAGAATTGAACAACGCATTATAGAAGCTGAAAAACTGGGATTCGAAAAAATAGTGGTGTCGAAGTATAATCTTGGCGGAGGAAGAAAGGGCAGGTCTAAACTTAACATCAGGGAATTCGGAATTGAGGTCATTGAAATGTCGAGAGTGGATGAGCTTTACCAGTACCTTTTTTAACGATACCATCAACCTCCTGTATCCAGTTGTATGCCCCGGTTGCGGCAGCGACAGTCTATCAGCAGGCCAGGTGCTTTGTTTTGATTGCATCAACGAAATGCCGGTTACAGATTTCTACCTCCACGAACAAAACCCTGTTGAAAGAATATTCCGCGGACGGTTACCGTTAATATCGGCCTGCGCGCATGTGTACTTCACAAAGGATTCGGCGATTCAGAATATGCTTCACCGCCTGAAATATGGCGGTAGAAAGGAAATTGGAATATATATGGGCAAGCTGATCGGTGAAGATCTTAAAACCACAGCGCCGGGTAAAAGCCTTCAGGGGTTGGTCCCGTTGCCGTTAAATAATAAAAAACAGAAAAAGAGGGGCTATAACCAGGCACAGGTTATTTGTGAAGGAATCGCGTCAAAAATGAATATTCCAGTACTAAACGACGTTATAGTGAGAAAAAAGAATACGGAAACACAAACTCATAAAAGCAGGGCTGAACGTTGGAACAATATAGAAGGTAAATTTGAGCTTTCAAACGCCGCAAAGGTTATGAATAAACATGTTCTGCTTGTAGATGATGTTGTGACGACGGGCGCCACACTCGAATCGTGTGGCACAGAACTTCTGAAGGCCAGGGGGCTGCAGTTAAGCATCGCCGCATTTGCCTACACAACACTATGAAACCTGTAATTACATTTTTCCTTACCTGTTGCCTCGCATGTATAATATCATGTAAAAAAGATTCATTCATTACCAGCGCCGACGCAGTTATAAACCTCTCCGCAGATTCCATTCACTTCGACACACTGTTTACTACCACTGGTTCCGTTACTCATTTCTTTAAAATATTCAACGCAAACGATAGCAAAATAAAAATATCAGAGATATCACTGGCAGGTGGCAGCAACTCATTTTTTATGATCAATGCCGATGGCACAGAAGGCCCATCTGTATCCAATCTCGAAATAGAAGCGGAAGACAGTCTCTATGTTTTTGTTACGGTGAAAATTGATCCAACCGCTGAAAACCTCCCGTTTGTTGTCCAGGATAGTGTGAGCATCGCTTTTAATGGCAATAAAAAATGGGTGCAGCTGGACGCGTGGGGCCAGAACGCGAATTTTATACGCGGCCAGGTTATTACAGTCAACACAACCTGGACGAATGAAAAACCGTTTGTAATTCTCGGCGGTGTGCTTGTGCCGGAGGGAGTAGAATTGCGAATAGAGAAAGGAACAAAAGTTTACCTGCACGCCGATGCGCCTTTCATTGTTGATGGAACACTGAAGGCGACTGGTGAAAAATATGACAGCATGAGGGTTGTGTTCCGTGGCGACAGGCTCGATGAGTTTTACAGGGATCTTCCTGCATCGTGGCCGGGCATCTATTTCCGCCAAACGAGTAGTAACAATTTGCTGAAATATGTAACGGTGCAGAACGCATACCAGGGGATTGTAACGGAAAAGCCCGCTGACAATGGTTTAGCAAAGGTGACCCTGGAGGAATGCATCATCGACAATTGTTACGACGCGGGTCTACTTGCTGTGAACAGCAGCGTGATCGCGATAAATTCTCTTGTGAGTAACTGCGGAAAGAATATCCAGCTTGTGCAGGGTGGCGAATATGAGTTTGTGCACTGTACGAACGTAGCAATCAGCAATTCCTTTATATCTCACCGGCAGCCTGTGCTCGCTGTTGCCGATTTTATAAAGATAGGCGATGAAATTACGCTTGGTGATATGACAGCTTCCTTTACTAATTGCATTTTCTGGGGAGCTAATGGCACAGTAGACAATGAAGTGATCACGGCGCGCGAGGGAACCGGCGTGTTCGACGTATCGTTTAAAAATTGTATATGGAAAGTGGAAGAGGACCCCGGGGGCGCGGCAATCGAAAACGTAGTTAATAACACAGACCCCTCGTTTGAGGTGGTCGACAGCAGAAATAACATATACAATTTCAGGCTGAAAGAAGGGTCGCCGGCGATAAATAACGGTGCGCCGACCGCTATTTTAACAGATCTCGACGGGAATAACAGGGTAAATATTCCTGATATTGGCGCTTACGAAACAACCTTTTAGTACCATATTTGTATCTCTATTTAAATAAACATATATGTTCAAACTATTAATTCTGTCTGGAATGATGATGATGACCATGGCTTCATCGATATATGAATTCAAAGTGCCCTCACTTGATGGAGGAACAATTGATTTTTCAGAGTATAAAGGCAAAAAAATACTTATTGTAAACACGGCGTCGGAATGCGGCAACACTCCGCAATACGCCGACCTGGAGAAATTGTATAAAGAACATCAGAGCTCTTTGGTGATCGTAGGTTTCCCAGCAAACAATTTTGGTGGACAGGAGCCGGGCTCTAATGCAGAGATCAAAAGTTTTTGTGAGAAAAAATATGCGGTAACATTTCCGATGGCGGAAAAAGTTTCGGTAAAGGGAGATGATATTCATCCACTGTTCAGGTATCTCGTTGCAGAAGCAGAGAAACTTGGGGAGAACGATCCGATTAAATGGAACTTCACAAAGTTCCTCATAGATGAAAATGGAAAGCTGGTAAAAGTTTTCCATAACAAGGTGTTGCCTTTGAGTCCAGAGGTGGAATCAGCAATCGCGAAGCATTAATGCGTTTCTCGGAGGTTATCGGTCACCACGATGTGAAAAAGCGTCTTGGTGAAATGGTCAGCCAGAACAGGTTGAGTCATGCCTTATTGTTTACGAGTAAGGAAGGGAGCGGAGCTTTGCCACTTGCGCTTGCATTTGCTCAATATATAATGTGCGAATCGCCGGTGGAAGGCGATTCATGCGGAGTATGCAGCGCATGTAAGAAAACGTCGGCTCTTGTTCATCCTGATGTTCATTTTTCATATCCCGTGATTCCAAAGAAATCGGGAGATAAACCTGTTAGCACCGACTACATTACCGAGTGGCGGGACTTTATATCGCAAATGCCATATGGTAACGTGTACGATTGGCTGCAATTTATCGGCGCTGAAAATAAGCAGGGTAATATCACTGCGCAGGAATGTAACGAGATCATTCATAAGCTCAGCCTGAAAAGCTTCGAGAGTGAAAACAAGGTATTGGTGATGTGGATGCCGGAGTATCTCGAAAAGGAAGGCAATAAACTCCTGAAACTTATCGAAGAGCCGCCGGCGAATACCGTTTTCATTATGGTTGCTGAAAATGAATCCCTGATTCTGCCAACGATAATTTCCCGCACGCAACAGGTTCGCGTTCCACCGCTGTCGGTCGGCGATATAGAGGCGCAACTGATGCTGAAGGCAAAGACTTCTAAGGAGCAGGCGAGGCAGATCGCGTTGATATCGGGAGGAAATTACCGCGAAGCAATACAAACATTGCAGAATGCCGGCGAAGATTGGCTGTCGTTGCTGAGAGACTGGCTGAACGCAATAATGAAATCCGGACCGGTGGCGCAAGTGAAATGGATAGAGGAGATGAGCCGGTATGGAAGAGAAAAGCAGAAACAGTTCCTGAGATATTTCAATCATCTCCTTGGACAGGCGATAAAAATCCAGGCGATGGACGGTGAAACGATGGCGATACCCGACACAGAAAGGGATTTCGCCATCAGGCTGAATAAAATGGCCGGCATCGAACAGCAATATGCCATGATCGAGGAACTTGACAAGGCGGCGTTTTACATAGAAAGGAACGCCAACGCGAAAATGCTCTTCCACGCCCTCACTATAAGGCTGTACCACATCATTGCCGATAAATCCTTAATTTTGATGACCTAGCTGTGTATGTAACAATTTAAATTACTGCACGTTAGAGGTAGGATAAAAATAAAATATATACCAATGGGATGTAGTTCGTGTGGAACGGGTAATGGTAAAGTGGCCGGGTGTAAAAGTAACGGTGGATGTAGCAGTGGGAGTTGCAACCGGATGAATGTTTACGATTGGCTTGCTAATCTTCCATTCAGTGATCCGGAAAGTGCGTGCAAAGTGATAGAGGTGAGTTTTAACAATGGAAGCCGTAAAGATTACTTTAGAAATAGTACCGTTCATTTTTTTGAAAAAGGCGACATGGTTGCCGTTGAAGGCGTAAGCGGCTTCGACGTGGGGATGGTTAACCTTACAGGTGAGATCGTTCGTATACAATTGAAAAAGAAGGGCATCAACGAAGCAGATCCCGACATGCGAAAAGTGTTGCGCAGGGCGGCAGATCGCGACGTAGACATCATGGCGCTCAACAAAGCGCGTGAGCCCGAAGCGGTAATACGCGCCCGCGCCATAGCAAAACAATTGAACCTCGACATGAAAATCAGCGAGGTTGAATTTCAGGCCGATGGAAGAAAAGCAACTTTTTATTATATCGCGGACGACAGGGTAGACTTCAGGGAACTGATAAAAATTTACGCTAAAGAATTCAGGGTAAAAGTAGAGATGCGGCAGATTGGTGCGCGGCAGGAGGCCGGGAAGATCGGTGGAATTGGAAGTTGCGGCCGGGAATTATGTTGCAGCACCTGGTTGTCTGATTTTAAATCCGTCAATACAACGGCAGCGAGATATCAGAATCTTTCAATCAATCAAAGTAAGCTGAGTGGCCAGTGCGGAAGGCTCAAATGCTGTTTGAACTACGAGCTCGACACATACCTGGATGCTCTTCAGCATTTCCCTGAAAATGCCGACACTCTGCAGGTAGCCAAAGGCACAGCAATTCTAATAAAGAAAGATATTTTCAGGAACCTGATGTGGTATGTGCTACCGGACAGCTCAAAGCAATATCCGCTCACAATAGAAAGAGTAAAGAAGATAAAATTTGAAAACAGCAAGAATATCGTTCCGCAAGATCTTGAAGCTGTTGAAGTAACAAGCAGCAAGCCTAAGGAAGTGGAACCGGAATTTGTTGATGTTGTTGGACAGATTTCGTTAAGAAGCCTGGAAAAAGCGGAAAAAAAGAAAAAGGCAAATCAGCAATCCTTCAATAAAAACAAGAAAGATTTCCGTCCGCCTCCTCCAAAAAATAAAAGGTAGTTATCTCCAGCCGTCGCCGTCAAGCACGTTTCCGATTCCTCCGAGAATACTGCCTTCTTCCTTACGCTTATATGTTCCATAAGCGAGAATTCTTCCGGCAAGCCTGCTGATTGGTAATGTTTGAATCCAAACTTTACCAGGGCCGCGTAAGGTAGCAAAGAACAATCCTTCGCCACCGAATAAAGTATTCTTTATACCTCCGACAAATTGTATGTCGTAATTGACAGTTTGAGTAAATGCCACCACGCAACCTGTGTCGATTTTCAATAGCTCACCCGGTTGTAATTCTCTTTCGGTAACGTGGCCGCCTGCGTGAACGAATGCCATTCCATCTCCTTCAAGTTTCTGCATAATAAAACCCTCACCGCCGAAAAGACCTGTGCCAAGTTTCTTTTGAAATTCAATTCCCACTGATACGCCTTTTGCGGCGCACAGGAACGAATCTTTCTGACAAACCATCTTTCCACCCATTCGTGAAAGATCGAGAGGGATAATTTTGCCGGGATACGGAGATGCAAAGCTCACTTTCTTCTTACCCTGGCTCACGTTCGTAAATGCCGTCATAAACAGGCTTTCACCAGTTAATACACGCTTACCTGCCGACATCAGCTTTCCGAAAAAACCTTGTTGCGGCTTCGAGCCATCACCGAAGATGGTTTGCATTTCTATTCCATCCTGCATCATCATAAAGGCTCCACTTTCAGCGATCGCCGTTTCAGAAGGATCCAGTTCTATATCTACATACTGCATCTCTTCGCCATGTATCTGGAAATCTATTTCATGATTGGTAATCATATAAGGGGTTTTTAGTTGTTAGAACCAACTGCCGATAAACTTCCTGTCTACCTGCTGGTCACGCAATTTCCATTTTCTTCTGCGTACATCAAAACTGTGTTTAATAGCCACCACGATCATAAACAACAGGAACAGAATCGACATTGGCGGAATACCCAGGATCGATATCCATTTACCGCCAAACATCCTGCGCATTGGTCGCTTGAGGCGCTCGGCAATGAGATACATCGAAGGAACGATCACAAGTGTCATAAAGAACGCTGAAATCAAACCGAAGATAATCGTCCATGCAAGCGGTTTCCAGAACGATGCGCTATCGCCTCCGAACCAGATCTGCGGATCAAGGTCGCTGAACATGCTCACGAAGTTGATATTGAAACCAATCCCCAAAGGAATCAATCCGAATATCGCTGCAAGAGCCGTCAGCATCACAGGGATGATACGGGTTTTGCCCGCCTGGATAACTGCCTCACGTGTTTTCAAACCTCTTGCACGCAGTTCATCCGCGAATTCTATCACAAGGATACCATTCTTCACAACTATACCTGCAAGGCCCACTATACCCAAGCCGGTCATCGCAATAGATACATCCATTCCCGTCAATGCAAAACCAAGGAACACTCCAATTATACTGAAGATGATTTCTGTAAGAATGATTACCGATTTACTAATCGAATTAAACTGAATTACAAGAATGAAAAGGATAATCATCAAAGCGATCACAAGCGCCTTCGCAAGGAAGTTAAATGTTTCCGCCTGTTGTTCGCCTTCCCCGGTTTGTTTGATAGTAACCCCTGGCGCTGCGCCGGTGAACCTGTCCAGGTGGGTTTTGATCTCTGCATTCACTCCGTTCGGATTGTACCCTTCTGTTAGAAGTACGTTCGATCGCAGTATAATAGTGCGTGTGTTATCCTTTCTTTTAACGCTTCCTAACGTGGTGGTATAATCAACTTTAACGAGCGAACTGATCGGCACATGCTTCACCTGTCCCGATGCCATATCGCGGAATGTGATTTTCATGTTGAGGAGGTCAGCAAGATTTTTGCGCTGAAGTTCCAGGTTGCGCAATTGGATCTTGTACTCCTCATCACCTTCCTTGATCTTGGAAACCTCTCTCCCGAATATCGCCGTTCTTATCTGCATGCCTATCTGCGCGGAAGAAACGCCTTCTATCATCGCTCTCTCACGGTCAACAGTAAGCGAAACTTCAGGATTGGTAAGGTCAACATCCATTTTCAACTCTTCCACACCAGGAACCCGTATCGAATCGAGATAATTTTTGAGATTAACCGCTGTCTTGATAAGATCATCAAAATCATCACTGGCAATTTCAATGTTGATAGGCGGTTCCGTAGGCGGACCGGAAGATTCCTGGTTCACGGAAATCTCAGCACCCGGTATACCACGTACAGATTTTCTTATTGTGTCGAGCAACATCCTCGTGGATGTGTTGGACACTTTACCGCGCTGTTTCGCCTCGATAAATGAAACCTGTATTCTACCCAATTCCGGGCGCGTACTCTGGTCGCCGCTGCTGGGGTCGGCTGCGCCAACCGCGATGTTTGATATCACACTTTCAACAAGTGGATTCTTTCTTCCGTTATCCATGCCAAGCGCGGTGTAAACGCGCTTCTCGAGCACCTTTGTTATCGAATCGGTGTATTCAACATCCGTTCCCACGGGCAGCTTAAGATAAACGTATGCATAGTTGGGATCAGATTGAGGGAAAAACACGATACCAATCCTGTTTGCACCGATCGCCGCACCAAATATCATGAAACTCACGATTAACAGGGCAATGGTACCGATCAGCAAATGCACCGGCCGCCATCCTTTCAACGACCATTTAAGCAACCGTTCGTATCGCCGCATTATCGCAGGCAGTATCCTGTTCTGAAACGAGCGTATCACGTCGTTCAACACGAATTTGTTGAAGAGAACGAGTATTACTATCAGCAAAAGCAGGTTACCGAGAAATGTCAGTCCTACCAGGTCCAACAGAATACCAATGCCTACTGCGATCCAGAATCCCGGTTTTCTGAATATGGCCGATTTCTTTACATGTTCTCCTTCCGGGTGATTCATGAAATCAACCGCAAACACGGGGTTCATGATAAACGCCACGATCAATGATGCCGCCAGTGTAAATATGAGCATCGTCGGCAGGTAGATCATGAACTTCCCGATGAGCCCCGGCCAAAACAGCAGCGGGAAAAACGGTGCAAGTGTGGTAAGCGTACCCGAAAGCACGGGCACAAATACTTCACCCGCGGCAATCCTTGCCGCCCTTTCAGACGACAGCGTGCCCCTCCCCTCCATGAATATCCTGTGAGTATTTTCTATCACCACTATCGCATCGTCCACTATAATACCAAGGCCGAATAACAACGCGAACAGCACCATAAAGTTAAGCGTCACGTTTCCACCTATTATCAGGTCGGCCGCGGGAAGGAACATGAATGCAACGAACATACTGAGCGGCACACTGAGCGCCACAAAGAACGCATTGGTAACACCCATGAAAAACATCAGAATTATCAATACGAGAATGAAGCCGATAACGATCGTGTTAACGAGGTCGTTGAACGAATGGCTTGCATTCTTACTCAGGTCGCCGGTAAGTACAACTTTAATATCGGGTGGCAGAAGTGTAGTCTTTAATTCGTCTACGGTCTTCTTAATCTCATCTGCTGTTTCAATAAGGTTTTCGCCACCTCTCTTAATTACGTTAAGGGTAATAACGTTTTTACCTTCGAGGCGCGCGTAACTTTCCTTGTCCTTCGTTGTATCTTTTATAACCGCGATATCCTTCAGGTAAATCGGCGATCCGCTGGTATTACGCACAACAATCTTTTCAATATCCGCTGCCGTTTTAAACTGACCCTTCAGCTGCATGCTTCTCTTCATGTTGCCCACTTCAAGAAGACCACCTGAAATATCCATATTCTCACGCGCAACCGCATTGGCGATATCGTCGAAGGTGATGTTCGCGCTTTGCATCCTGTAGTTGTCGACATTGATCTGGAACTCGCGCTCCACTGCACCAACAATATCTACCCTGTTTATCTGCGGAAGTTCTTCAAGCCTGTCCTGCATTTCATCAGCAAGTTCCTTGAGTCGCATCGGATCATAATCGCCACTCATGTTGATCGCCATTATAGGCAAATCCGAGAGGTTGATATCCATAACCGACGGCTCTTCAGTGAGGTCAGTCGGTAAATCAGGTTTTGCTTTATCAACCGCATCCTTCACCTTCTGCAGCGCCACATCTACTTTTTCAGATGCGTCGAAATCAATAATTATCGCTGAATAATCCTGTACAGACGTACTCGTAATCTTGTCGATCTTAATACCCGTGATCGATTTAAGCTGCTTCTCTATCGGCTGCGTAACCAGGTTCTCCATATCCCTGGGAGAGTTACCTACGTAAATAGTCTGAATATAAATTTTCGGGATCACAACGTCGGGGAACTGCTCTTTTGGAAGCGTAACAAACTGCGTTATTCCGATCGCTGAAATAAACAACATCAGCAGGTATATAGCAGTACGGTTTTTTATACTCCATGTCGTGGGACCGAACTCTTTGATTCGCCCTTTGATACTTTCTAAAACACTCATAGAATTTTTTTAATAATGCTGAACTTTTCCTTACGACTTATCTCCGGTCACCAACAATTGTCCGTCATATAATCCCTGGAACCCTTCCGTGATCAGGGCATCTTCTGGTTTCAGTCCGCTTTTCACTTCGAGATTGTTTCCATACAGTTCACCAACTTCAATTGTTTTTTTCCTTGCGAGCAACCTTCCATTTTCGGTTACCGCTACCATCACATACTTTCCTTTCTCATCATTCTGTAACGTGTTCATTGGAATCGTAATAGCGTTATTAGCCTCATAATCCTGTATTTTCACAAGAGCTATCTGGTTCGGGCGAACATCTTTGTTATTTGGAATTTTCGCTTCTATATAAAACGAGCGCGTTGAAGGATCGATAGTGCTGCCTTTAACACTCACCTTTGAAGTAATTGTTTTGTTGATATCAGGAAATGAAATCTGCACCTCCGACCCCTGCTTCACTTTGTCAAGATAATTTTCCGGCACTTCCACAACCACTTTAAGGTTGTTCGTGTTCACAATCCGGATGCCTTTAACACTTGCGCTTGCAGGAGTAAAAAATTCTCCCACTTTAATGGTCACCATATCGGCCACACCCGAAATTTCAGCGTACACATTTGCCATGCTGTGCTGCTCATTGAGCAACGCGAGTTGCTTCTCGAGGTTCTCTACATTCGACTTCGCCTGGATCAATTCAATTTCGGTACCGATCTGTTTGTCCCACAAATTCTTTCTCCTCTCATACATTGTTTTCGCGAGATTCAGTTGCACTTTCAGCTGATCGATCTGCTGGCTGGTAA
Source organism: Chitinophagaceae bacterium (assembly GCA_016786745.1). Classification (GTDB taxonomy): domain Bacteria; phylum Bacteroidota; class Bacteroidia; order Chitinophagales; family Chitinophagaceae; genus Flavitalea. Next base: position 15,564 of record JAEUVS010000032.1, read on the forward strand.
CAGCATCATCGAGCCTCATCAACAATTGTCCCTTGTTTACGTGCTGACCCTGTTTTACAAGTACGGCCCTAACGAGTCCGCCCTGTCCACGCGGTGATACATACGCGATGTTTTCCGCGTCAACCTTACCCTGCAGGTCGATAAAATGCGTGAATGTGTTTGCGGCCACGGGTGTAATCTCAACAAGTTTTGCATTGGCTTTCGCCGCTGCCGACGTGTCTGTTTTCGCAAGGGCATCCTCCATTGTGCGAATCTTCTCATTAAGCTTTGTCTGTTCTTCTTTAAGCTTCTGCAATTCCGCCTGCCTGTCGCCTTCGGCAGGCTTGCTCGCGTTACCGCATGCTATCGCGAAAGCCGCAACAAGCAAAACCGCAGTTAATTTATACATACTGTTCATATCGGAAAGTTTGAATATTATATTTAGTTTTTTAAAGCTTGCCCGTTGCGCGGAGGAAATCAACCTTTGCTACAATCGCATCGTACAGGGCAGCGTAATAATTATTCTGCGCTGTTGTCAGTTCCGCCTGCGACGTGGTTATTTCAAGGTTTGATCCCAATCCCTGCTCAAATTTTAGTTTCGTCTGATTATACACTTCCTCTGCGAGCTGCATATTCTTCTTCTGGTAATCCATTGTTGCCACTGCCGAGCGCAGGTTTGTGCGTGTTTCAGAAATTTCTTTATCTATGTTCAGCTCAAGATTTTTCAGGTTGTTGTTCGTTTGCTCCAGCTGCAACTTCGCGCTTTGAACACGCGCTGCTTTTGCAAACCCGTCGAAAATCGGAACGCTTATCTTCAGGGCAATTGATGAAGAAGGGAACCAGGGCTGCCCGGATTTGAAAAAGTTAAACTCATTACGCTGTGCAAGCTGGTAGTACGAACTCGTAAGCGAAACAGTCGGGAAATAACTTAGTTTATATCTCCTGATGTTGAATTCATTCAGCTTTTTGTTAAGTTCCAGCTGCTGATGCTCTACCCTGTCGGAATAAGTGAACTTGTTGTCGAGCACTTCCTCTGTAAAAATGCTTTCAGGCAGTGTATCTGTGAGTGTGAGCTGACTTTTTACCGGCATCCCTATCAACAGTTTTAACCCGAGTGTTGCGGTTTCCAGCCTGTTCTGGATGCGAATTTTTTCAGTGCGAAGGTTCGTAAGGCTCACTTCCGCTTTACTTACGTCCAGTTTTTCTGCAAATCCATTTTTATAAATTTCTTTCGTGTCGTCGAGTAATTTTTCGAAGCGCGCGATATTGGCGTCAATCGTTCCTATTTGTTGCCTGCCGGCGAGTATCTGGTAATATACCTTATACACGTTTGCCTTTATCTGCTCCTTTGTAACGTCAGCTGTTTTTGTAGCGAAGTCGATTGAGGTCTTGCGCGCCTGAAGACCCACAAACACCTGTCCGTCGAAGAGCAGTTGTGAGAGGTCGAGACCTGCGGCTGCGGTATATTTTGTTCCGAATTGCGCCTGCACAAATCCAAAGTCTTCGGGCGCTACGATGGGATCACCGGTGCCATTCTTTACACCTTCCTGTATAAGAACACCATATGCTGCAGCTGCAATGAAGTTTGGAAAACTCTGTACAGCAACGTTTGGGAAATACGACGCGTTGGCGCTACCATTCAGTTGAGGATATGCCGCTGCGGTTATTTCCCTGTTTTGTTGTTTTTGAATGTCTATTGCAAGCAGCGCGTTTTTCAGCTGCAAACTATTTTTCGAAGCATAATCTACCGCCTGCTGTACCGACATATTATATGTACTGTCCTGGCCAGACACTGTTGCAACAACAAAAATTAAAACAACGGGCAAAGCTCTTTTGAATACTTTCTTAGCTGGACGATATGCCATTGCAAAATGATTCATTTGTTAACTTTTATTTCTTTCCTGTTGATATTTTAGAATCAGCTTGTATCCTTTCAATGATGCGACACCGAAAAGGAAATGCTCTATGATGGCGGTTTGCAGGTCGGCGAGGTTGAATTTCGATGCCGGGTACACATCCTGGTTAAACGCGATCATCATTGCTTCGAGCCTGAACTTCGCGATGATGTCTATGTTAATTTCAGGGCGGTAGAGTTCCTCTGCTATCCCTCTCTTCAGGTTTGCTTTGATTACATCGAACAGGTATTTATTCTTGTGGTCGAGAAAAATCCTGTATGCCTGCGGATGAAACCTTTCGAGGTCGTACATCATTGCAGGATTCATGCCTGAAAAAATCTGTTGCACAAGGTCCATCGCCTGGAACAATTCGTTAATCGCGTCTTTCGAGTTTTCGCGGTTGTCATCGCATGTTTTCCGCGAAAAATCGATAGTCTCCTGCACTACGGCTCCTACAAGCTCGTCCTTGTCGGAAAAATACTGGTATAGGGTTTTTTTAGATGCTCCCAGCTGCGCCGCTATCTCGTCCATCGTAATCGACTTCACCCCATAGCGCCGGAACAGGTCATTTGCCTTCTGCTGTATTCTTTCTTTCATTTCCATAATTCTGCCTCGGGAGTCGCAAAACTAGGGAAACTTTTATTGTAACCAAAGTTTCCACCACAAAATTTTGGTGAAAAATCTTCCCTGTGACAGTTTTTTCAACCTTACCGTTACAGTTCCAGCGACTTATTTTTGAACAAATATTAATGGCAATGAAAAAAAGGCAAATGTTAAAGAGGCTGTTTCAATACTTTCTGCAGGGGCTGATCATCCTCGCGCCTATCATCATCACTATTTACGCGGTTACGGCCCTCTTTAATTTCATTGATAACATCCTGCCTGCTTCGCTTGGCAGAGTTTTCCCGCACTGGGGTGTGGACCAGAACGGAAACCCGTTGAAAATTCCGGGGATAGGCTTTGTTATCCTGATTATTACGGTTGTCTTCGTGGGTTATATTTCGTCGTCATTTATTGTCGGACGCCTTGTGGATCTTTTTGATACCATTCTTGAACGAACACCGGGTATCAAGATAATTTACAGTACGGTGAAAGATTTTTTTGAGGCCTTCGCGGGCAACAAAAGAAAGTTTGATAAAGCGGTGCTGGTCAGCGTACAGGATAAAGAAGTGTGGCAGATCGGGTTTATCACGGGGCAGGATCTCGAACATTTTGGCCTGGAAGATCATGTGGCCGTTTATATACCGAAAGCGTATGCGTTTACAGGTGAGTTGTATTTTTTGAAGAAAGATCGCGTGCGGATACTGCCGAATATCAGCTCCGCAGAAGCGATGAAGTTTGCCATTTCCGGGGGTGTCACGGAAATCGAGGATTAACGTATTTAAATGAGAATGAATGAAGAAATGGTGTATGAGCCTTGTGTTGACGGGCTGTTTTTTGAATGGTTGGTGCTGGGGATTTTATGGTCACAGGCTTATCAACTACCAGGCTGTATTCCTGCTGCCTCCTGAGTTGATCGCCTTCTACAAGCCTAATATCGAATTTATCACTGCCCATGCCGTTGATCCAGACAAGCGGCGGTATGCAGTTGCGGAGGAAGGTCCCCGTCATTACATAGATATCGACAGGTATGCTGGAAGCGTCGTTCCGCGATCGTGGAGTAAAGCGGTGCAGAAATTTTCAAAAGATACATTGCAGGCGCATGGCATTGTGCCGTGGTGGATACAGGTAATGCTCCAAAGATTAACGAGGGCGTTCAGGGAAAGGGATGTTGGTGCGATATTGAAGATGTCGGCCGAAACGGGCCACTATATCGGTGATGCACATGTGCCATTACATACGTCGAGCAATCACAACGGGCAATTCACCAACCAGCATGGCATTCACGGATTTTGGGAGTCGAGGATACCGGAGATTTTCGCGGAAACGGAATGGGACCTGCTCAGCAGTAAAGCTGTCTATTTAAAAAATCCGCTCGATTTTACATGGAACAGAATTTATGAAAGCGCAATTGCAAGCGATTCGGTATTACGGGTTGAAAAAATATTAAGCGAACGGTTTACCCCCGATCGGAAATATGCTTTTGAAGAAAGAAACGGAGTGATTATAAAACAATATTCAACAGCATATTCAAGTGGTTATAATGAAATGTTGAACGGAATGATTGAACGAAGAATGCGGGAATCGATTTTTGCAGTTGCATCGTTTTGGTACACAGCGTGGGTGAATGCGGGTCAGCCCGATTTGAAAAATTTTGTTAAGAAAGAGATTTCACCAGATGAGAAACTTGAATTTGAAACATTGGAAATGAAATGGAAAGATGGCAGGGTGAAGGGAAGGGCATGTGACTAATTATGGGATAAATGGGGATGTAAGCAGGTAAGATTACGCAAGACGCTGGTGAGCTATTCCTTATCTTTGACACCCGAATTATTGGTTAAACAGCAAATTTTAGCAAGGTGACGAATGTGATTCACAATTTTAACGCAGGGCCAAGCATACTACCGGCAGAAGTATTCGAAGAAGCCAGCAGGGCTATTTTGAACTTCAATAACACCGGATTATCCATTCTTGAATTAGGGCACAGAACAAAAACCTTTCAGGCTGTGATGGATGAAGCGATCGCGCTCGTTAAAGAATTAATGCGGCTCGACGATAACCATGAAGTGATGTTTCTTCACGGAGGAGCATCCACGCAGTTTTTTCAGATTCCCCTGAACATTTTAGGAGAAAATGACCTCGCTGCATATACCGACACAGGTGTTTGGGCTTCAAAAGCAATTAAAGAAGCCAAATTGTTCGGACATGTGGAAGTGGTGTGCAGTTCCAAAAACGAAGGCTATACATATCTGCCGAAGGACTTCACTATTCCAAAAACCGCAAAGTATCTCCATATTACCACGAACAACACCATATATGGAACACAGTGGCAGGACCTGGATTTCTTTTACAGGTCCGGCGTGCCCATCGTTGCAGATATGAGTAGCGACGTGCTGAGCCGCGACATTGATTTCAACAAATTTGATGTGATTTACGCAGGCGCGCAGAAAAACGCAGGTGCAGCAGGTGTTACAATCGCGATCGTAAATAAGGAACTCCTTGGAAAATTGGACCGCCAAATACCGACAATGCTCGATTACCGGAATCATATTCAAAATGGTTCGATGCTAAACACTCCACCGGTGTTTGCGGTATACGTAGCCATGCTCACACTGAGGTGGTTGAAAAGTATGGGTGGAGTAAAGGAAATAGAAAAAATCAATAACAGGAAAGCAAACCTGTTGTACCATACCATTGATTCGCTCGACGTGTTCCGCGGTACCGTGATGAAAGAAGACAGGAGCAAAATGAATGTTTGCTTCGTGGCAATAAATGAGCAGTTGGAAAAGGAATTCATCAACGAATGCCAGAAAGAAGGAATGGTTGGAGTGAAAGGGCACCGCAGCGTTGGCGGTTTCCGTATTTCTTTATATAACGCGCTCCCCTATGAGAGCGTTGAAGCCATCACCGATCTGATGAAAGACTTTGCGCAAAGAAAATCCTAAAACAGAAAAACCGAATTGTCAGATGGCGATCGTTAATCCATTCAAAGCGTTAAGGCCTCAACCACAGTTTGCGCCTAAAGTGGCATCACGGCCATACGATGTGTTGAACAGCCTGGAAGCAAAAATTGAAGCCCGCGGAAATCCTCACTCATTTCTACATATCACCAAGGCGGAGATTGATCTTCCCGACAAAACCGACATCCATTCGCAGGATGTCTATGACCGGGCGAAGCAAAATCTCAACGCGTTCGTTCAACGCGGCGTGCTGTTTCGCGAAGACAAAGCATGCTTTTATATTTATCAGTTGGTGATGAATGGCAGGAGCCAGACCGGCCTTGTAGGTGTAAGCTCTATCGACGACTACGAATCGGATGTGATAAAAAAACATGAATTCACACGTCCCGAAAAAGAGCTCGACAGGATCAATCACATAAAAACAACGCGGGCACAAACAGGAAACGTGTTTTTGGCCTATCGCAATGTCGCGGAAATTGACGAGGTGATCCAAAACTGGAAAACCACTCACGATCCGGTTTACGATTTTATTGCGGAAGATGGCGTGAGTCATGCCGTTTGGGTGATCAACTCAACAGAGGTAAATAACGAACTCAAAAAGTTATTTGCGGAAAAAGTGCCCGCAACATACATCGCCGATGGCCATCACCGCGCAGCTTCCGCAGCAAAGGTGAGGTTACAGGTAGAAGAGAACTATTTTCTCACTACACTGTTTCCGGCCAACGAACTGAAGATTATGGATTATAACAGGGTGGTGAAAGATCTTAACGGACTTCAGCCGGAACAGCTCGTAGAAAAATTGAAGAAAAATTTCGAGGTAATCGAAGAGCAGCAAGCGGTAGCTCCTTCTAAACTTCATGAATTCGGTATGTACCTAAAAAACAAATGGTACCGGCTCACCGCGAAACCAAATACCTATTCTAAAGATCCAATCGGTGTATTGGATGTTACCATTTTATCGGACAATGTGCTCGACAAACTATTGGGAATACAGGACCAGAGAACAGATAAACGAATCGACTTTATAGGTGGAATAAGGGGCCTGGCAGAACTTGAAAGCCGTGTAAATAGCGGGGAGATGGCCGTGGCATTTAGTCTTTACCCGGTTAGCATCGAGCAGTTGTTTGATATTGCAGACAGCGGAAATGTGATGCCGCCCAAAAGCACATGGTTTGAACCAAAACTGCGTGATGGTTTACTTACGCATCTCACAGGCGAACAAAACTAATCCTGATGATAAAGTATTTCCTGGCCATATCGCTGACATTAATCACTACCGTTGCAGTAACGGCACAGGAATCGCCCGGCAAGACGGCAAAGGCATTTATCAGGCAAGGTGACTATAATAACGCGATCCTTGTATTGAATCGCGCGCTTGAAACGGACCCGGATAATTTCAGCCTGAAGAAAGATCTCGCATTTGCGTATTACCTGCAAAGAGATTTCCCGAAGGCGATGTCCGTAATACGACCAATCGTGGAAAGCAACCAGGCCGACATCCAGAGTTACCAGATCCTCGGAATGGTTTATAAAGCGGTTGACGAAAAAAGAGATGCCGAAAGAATGTACCGCGCCGCCATCAGGAAATTTCCGGAAAGCGGCGTGCTATATAACGACTATGGAGAGTTGCTATGGAGTAAAAACGACTATGTGCCGGCATCAAAGCAATGGCTTAAAGGAATTCAAACCGACAGAAACTATCCGGGCAACTACTACAACGTCGCGAAATATTATTATATGACTGGCGACAAAGTGTGGGGCTTGCTGTATGGCGAAATATTTCTGAATCTCGAAAGTTACAGTCAGCGAACACCGGAAATAAAGAATATTCTTGTTGAAGGTTATAAAAAGTTATTCAGCGAAACGGACATGATGCGCGGCCAGGATACAAAAAATGAATTTGTAAAAACGTACCTGGAGATTTCAAAGGCGAATTCACAGGTAGTGAACCAGGGCATTACTCCGGATGCGCTCACGGCGCTGCGTACGAGGTTTATTCTTTCCTGGTACGATAAAGTGTCGACCAAATTCCCTTACCGGCTTTTCGATTATCACAAACAACTCGCGAAAGCCGGTCTTTTCGATGCGTACAACCAGTGGATATTTGGCGCCGCCGGTAACCTGAACCAGTTTCAGCAGTGGACGTCTACCCACTCTGAAGAATATACGAGGTTTACCAAATTTCAGAGGAGCAGGGTGTTTAAGATGCCCGAGGGCCAGTGGTATCGATAGAGGAAAGAGGAGAGGTGATTACTTTCCCCGCCCCCTTTCCCCTTCTGCCTTTTTTTCCTAATTTACTACTATGACCAGCCCCCAACGATTGTTTGATTGCCTGGATATTCTATTGGAAAAGGGTGACAAACCCGATCTTCTTTGTGCGAAAGAAAACGGCGAATGGAAAAAATACAGCGCCCGTGACGTAAAATCCATTGTCGACCAGCTAACTATTGGCCTGTTACAAACAGGTATCGGTTACGGCGACGGCACAGATGAAGGTCGCGATAAAGTGGCGGTGCTCAGCAAAAACCGCCCGGAATGGATAATGCTCGACCTGGCAGTTCAGCAAACAGGGGCGGTACTCGCTCCCTTCTATCCTACTATTCACATCAACGAACTGGAATACACGCTCAACGATGCGCAGGTAAAACTGATGTTCGTTAACAGCGCCGACGATCTCGAAAAAGTGTTGTCGATAAAACACCGGGTGCCATCGCTGCGTGAAATTTACACTTTCGAAAAAGTGGAAAACGCAAAGCACTGGAAAGAACTTTTCCAGCCTGTCGGAGAAAATGAAAGAAAAAATATAGAATCTGTTGCCGGTAAAATAAAAAACAGCGACCTCGTAACTATCATTTATACGTCGGGCACCACCGGAAAACCCAAGGGAGTAATGCTTTCGCACAACAACATACTCAGTAATGTTGTGGCATGCGCACCGTGCCTGCCTGTTAGCGATCTCAGGTCGCTGAGCTTTTTACCGCTCAATCACATATTCGAGCGGATGATCACCTACTTCTACCTGTACAAGGAAGCGTCTATCTACTATGCTGAAAGCCTGGAATCGATCGGTGACAACCTCAAGGAAGTAAAACCAAATATTTTTACAACGGTACCCCGGCTGCTTGAGAAAGTGTACGACAAGATTATGAAGAAGGGTACAGAACTCACCGGCGTAAAAAAGAAATTGTTTTTCTGGGCTCACGGGTTGGCCGAGAAATTCGAGATCAATAAAAACCAGGGTGTGTGGTACAACCTGCAACTGGCGCTCGCGAATAAACTGGTGTTCAGCAAATGGCGCGATGCGCTTGGCAATAATCTTTTGTGCATTGTTTCAGGAGGCGCGGCATGCCAGGTTCGCCTGATCAGGATATTTACGGCCGCAAAAATCCCGATTCTTGAAGGATATGGGTTAACCGAAACCTCACCGGTAATCTGTGTAAACCGCTTCCAGGAGGAGATGCGAAGGTTTGGAACGGTAGGACCTGCCATTGATAATGTTGAATTAAAAATCGCGGGCGACGGCGAGATTCTGTGCAAGGGTTCGAATGTGATGATGGGATACTACAAGCATCCGGAACTTACTAAAGAAGTAATGGACGGCGAATGGTTTCACACGGGCGACATCGGCACGCTGGTAGAAGGGAAGTATCTGAAGATTACCGATAGAAAAAAGGAAATGTTCAAGACGAGCGGCGGTAAATATGTAGCGCCATTGCCGATAGAAAATAAATTGAAAGAATCCATTTACATTGAACAGGCGATGGTGCTCGGTGCCGACAAAAAATATGTAGGCGCGCTTATCATACCTTCTTTTGCTAACCTGAAAGATTGGGCGAAATCGCAGGGTATCGAGGACCGTTCGAACCACGCGCTCGTAAAAAATCCGAAGGTGAAAGACTTTTACCGGGAGCTTATCGAAAGTTTCAACAAATTCTTCAACCACGTTGAACAGGTTAAACGGTTTGAATTGCTGCCTGAAGAATGGAGTGTGGAAGGCGGTGAATTGACGCCCAAATTAAGCATGAAGCGAAAAGTGATAATGGAAAAAAGCAGTGATGCTATCGACAGGATATATCCCTCAAATTAGGGGCGTATTAGTTATCTTGCCAAGAAACCAGGTATATGCTGAAATCCATGACAGGCTTCGGACGCGTAGAACAGGCAGTAGGTGATAAAACGTTTCTCATTGACATCAAATCACTCAACGGAAAACAGTTTGAACTAAACCTGAAAATGCCCGCGTTCCTGAAACCTTTCGAATTTGAGATCAGGACGATACTTTCAAAGGGCCTCAACAGGGGGACTATAGACTGTACCATCAGCCTGAAAGAGACAGGATCAGCAAAACCGGTAAGCATTAACACCGATCTCGCAAAAGCTTATTTCAAGCCCATCTCCGAATTGTCGGCATCGCTCAAATTAGATGCAGCGCATGTGCTCAGCACGTTGCTCAAACTTCCTGAAGTAATCACTCCAACAGGTGAAACCTTATCTGACCAGGAATGGGTTCAGTTTCAGAAATTGTTGAAGGCCGCCATCGACGACCTCAACAGTCACAGGCTGGAGGAGGGCAAGAGCCTCAAAGTGGACCTGATTACGCGTATCGCGAATATTCTCAGCCAGCAGGAAGAGATCATCAAACTGGAACCGCTGCGCAAGCAAAAAATAAAAGAGGGATTGGTAAAAATCCTGGAAGAAAATGTAGGGAAAGATAGTTACGATGGCAACCGGCTCGAACAGGAATTAATCTACTACATTGAAAAGATAGATTTGAGTGAAGAGCAGGTGAGGTTGAAAAATCATTGCGACTACTTTATGACCCTGATAGCTGATGCGGAAGAGGGAAAAGGTAAAAAACTATCATTTATTTTGCAGGAAATAGGCAGGGAGATAAATACCACCGGCGCAAAAGCGTATGATTCAAACATCCAGAAATGCGTGGTGATGATGAAAGACGAGCTTGAAAAAGCGAAGGAGCAGGTTTTAAATGTACTATAATGCCACTATCGTATAAAAGATCATTAATCTGGCTCAGCGTGCTGGTTCTGTCGGCCTGTCAAACCGTTGATGTATTTGAGAAAAATGTCAGTATCCCCGCGCACGAATGGAGCAGCTCCTTCAAACCGGAAATTGAATTAGAAATCACCGACACTACTTCACTGTATAATATTTATTTCGTTGTGCGCCACACCGACGCGTACCGGTACAAAAACATGTGGGTGAACGTATATACTTACATGCCTGCCGATAGTCTTCCCAAACAACGCCTCGACCTCCTTCTCGCAACCGACGATCGCGGCTGGCTGGGAAGTGGCATGGACGACATCTTTGAACACCGTATTCGTATCACCGGTGAGCCTGTTCAACTGCGGAAAGCGGGTATGTACCGGTTTCGACTGGAACAGATTATGCGGGAAGATCCTTTACAGGATGTGATGAACGTTGGTATACGTGTAGAAAAAGTAAAAAGATAACCACAATTCAAAAGCAAGATGCTGATTAAAAAACGCCTCATACTAATTACTGTGGCGTACTGGGTGTTCCTCGTGTACATAGTTGCGGCGCTGGTGTTCTGGTTTATCGAACTCGATAAGCAGAACAGGCAGATGAACAACCACAGGCTTTCCGAATTGGTCGTTTCAGATCCTTCTTACCACGAAAAACGTAAAGAAATTATAAACGAGCTGAACAGGAAAACAACGCAGTATGTAGCGGAAGGCGCCGTATTTCTTGGATTGATCATTCTGGGCGCGGTTTTCATGTATCGCGCCGTACGCAGGCAGTTCGCTCTGCAGCGCCAGCAGGAAAACCTGATGATGGCTATTACACATGAGTTAAAAACTCCTATCGCGGTAACGAAGTTAAACCTGGAAACACTTCAGAAGCACCACCTCGACGAACAGAAGAAGCAGAAGCTGATAGAAATGACGCTGCAGGAAACAAATCGATTGACCGCGCTGGCCAATAATATCCTTGTATCCGCGCAGCTTGAGGCAGGGAAGAAGTCGGACCTGGAAGAACTTAATTTTTCTGACCTGGTTCAGAGCTGCGTCAACGACTTCATGCGACGCTTTCCTGATAGAGTTTGGCAATCGGTTATTTCCAATGACATGGAAGTTGAAGGTGATCCGCTGCTGCTGCAAATACTGGTCAACAACCTGCTCGAAAATGCTGTAAAATATTCTCCAGCCAATTCAGCGGTGGCCTGCACATTAACATTAGAAGCATCGAATGTTACTTTAACGGTGTCCGACGAAGGCCCGGGTATTCCCCCGGACGAAAGAAAAAAAGTATTTCAGAAATTCTATCGCATAGGTAATGAAGAAACGCGCTCGTCGAAGGGTACAGGTCTTGGTTTGTATCTTTGCAAAAAAATTGCCGATCAGCATGGCGCAACAATAAAGATCGAATCTAAACCAGGAGGAGGATCGGTTTTTATTGTAAAATTTCTAAACGAATCTTAGGTAACAAACATGTCGCAGGTTAAACATTCAGTGCTTTTGGTGGAGGATGAAGAGAACTTACATGATGCTCTGAAATTAAACCTCGAACTCGAAGGCTACGAAATAACATCAGCATTCGATGGCCACGAAGCGTTGAAAAAAGTGCAGGAAGAATATTTCGATTTAATAATTATGGATGTGATGCTGCCAGGTATCGACGGCATTAACGTAACCGAAAGCATCCGCCTGCAGAATAATGAAGTTCCCATTCTCATTTTAAGTGCGAAAAACACAAGCGCCGACCGCGTTGCGGGATTAAAAAAAGGCGCCGACGACTACCTCACCAAGCCTTTCAATCTCGAAGAATTGTTGCTGCGCGTGCACAAACTGATCGAGAAAAATAAAAAAATGCAGGATAAAGATTCTGTGGGAGATACTTACAGCTTTGGAAAGAATACGGTAGACTTCAAGGCGCAGGAGGTGGTTACCCGCAAAGGCGAACGTCTGCAGATAAGCAAGAAAGAAGCTATGCTGCTCAAGTTGCTGATAGAAAACAAAAATGAAGTGGTGCCACGTGAAAAAATTCTTCAGTCGGTGTGGGGTTATAACGTTTATCCGACCACGCGCACAATCGATAATTTCATACTCAGTTTCAGGAAATATTTCGAGGAAGACACAAGAAATCCGCAGTTCTTTCATTCAGTGAGAGGAGTCGGATATAAGTACACAGAATAATGGCCGCCCGTCATCCCGGGCAGCGAAGGATCTGCAGACAAGCTATTTCTTCCGGGTCAGTATAAAAATAATTACACCGAGTATTACTACGACAATAATTCCGAAGTAGTATAAATGAAGCGGTCGCTCTTCCTTATTTTTAAAAATCATCTGCCCTGACTCATCCGCCTTATGCCCCGCGGTTTGAGATACGGTGTACTTCAGTTCTCCAGATTCAGCAGTTTTATATTTTTTTGAAACAGGATCAAAGAAAGAAAACCTAACCGGTGGAATAGAAAACGATCCTGAATCGCGATGAACAATCGTGAACTGAAATGTTTTCATACCCGACAAGGGAAATGAATACTTATTCACCTGCTCATCAACCGTTGGCCCCGATATTTCCGCTTCCGGCGACCAGCTGATGTGGGGCTCCGTTACAAGTGGAAAATTTCCCGTGCCGCTGATGACAAGTTTCACGATCGCCGGCTGACGCGCCACTACGATCGTGTCGTCCATTTGTATCCCTACATTGAAATCGCCGACTGCTCCTGAAAAATCGTCTGGCTGTTCCTCAACAGGTAAAGCGCTCACTTTGATCTGAACCGGGGGCGTCGTGAACGTAAGTTGCCTGTCTAACAAACCATCATCTCTCCTGCGACGGAAAAAATTTCGAAGCCCGGATCTCCCGTCGTCGTCTCTAAGGTGAATCACACTTTCAACCTCAGCGGGTTCAATTGTAAAAGTTCCTGGCTGGATAGGAAACAGTTGCACTTTCCTTATCAGGTGCACATTATAATTCTCACCCCTGTATTTTTCTACCCGCGCCTCGTTGCTGTATGCGTCTACCATTTCTATCACGCTAAATCCGCTGAGAGAGGGACGTTTCAGCACCTGCGAATTCGCATCGAGGCGCGAATATGCCTTAAATACCGCCATCAGCGGTTCGCCAACGTAACAATCAGTTTTTGTAACATCCGCGCGCAGAAAAAAATTCTTCTTAATCTTCTCCTCGATATTCTCACCTGGTAATAATTCGGATTTATTCTCGACGATATCCTGAGCGACAGCATTGAAACAACACAGAACAAAAAGCGTCACCACTGCCCAGAATCTAATATTGCTTTTCTCTTTCCTCATATATCCCCCAGTTGCGGTCTTATCACTATTTCCTCCACACATGCCTGGGGTGAAAGGGTTGCGGCCGTGTAAATCAGTTCCGCAATATCTTTTACTGCTATAAAACGGCTTTCGGGCAAGCCACTCGACGACCAGGAATCTGTGTACACAGCTCCCGGCATTACAGATGTTACTTTAATGCCGTATTCTTTCAGTTCGTCGCGGAGATTTACGGTGAGCCCGTTCAATGCAAATTTTGTAATACTGTACGAGCCACCGGCCTCATAAGCCTTTAAGGATGCGATGGACGACATGTTGAAAATATGTCCGCTTCGTTTCTGCATCATCGGTGGCAGAAGATATTTTGTGAGATAATATGCGCTGTACACATTTGTTTCCATCAAAAACTCAATAGACCCATCTTCTTCCTCGTGAACGCGCCCGGGCACAAAACTCCCCGCATTATTTATCAAAACGTCTACCGATGAAACTTCGTTCAGCACCCACGCAGCAAGCGCTTTCAATTCTTTTTTATTTGAAACGTCGAAAGCTTTGTAAAAAACTTTCGCGCCGTACTTTTCGGAAATCTCTTTAGCCGTTGATGCAAGTTCGGTTTCGTTACGCGCGCAGATAAAAATCGTGTAACCATTCGCGGCAAACTTTTCTGCGACAGCTTTTCCAATCCCTTTCGATCCGCCGGTAATTAAAATGTTCATAACATGAAGGGCGCCTAATATAGGCTATTTTTGCTGAATGAAATACCGTCACCTTTTCTTCGATCTCGATCATACCCTGTGGGATTTCAATGAAAACGCGCGTATCACACTTTCGGAGCTGCACCTCGAGCTCGAACTCGAAAAAGCCGGTGTTTCCAATTTCGAACAATTCCTGAAAGTTTACCTCTCACACAATGAACAGCTGTGGGAAAAATACAGGAGCGGTATGATGAAAGCGGAAGAGCTGCGCTGGCGAAGGATGTGGAACACGCTTTCTGATTTTGGTGTGTATGATGAAACGCTTGCAAGACGGTTAGGTAACAGGTTTCTTGAACTCCTTCCTACACGTAAAGCCCTTTTTCCTGGCACTGTTGAAACATTGCAATATCTGAAAGATAAGGGCTACCAGCTGCATCTTATTACAAACGGCTTCGAAGAAACGCAGCACTGCAAGTTGCGCAACTGTGGTATTTCAGGATTTTTTGCAGAAGTGATTACTTCGGAAGGAAGTAACAGCATGAAGCCGAAGAAAGAAATTTTTGACTACGCACTGAATAAGGCGAAAGCGCTGCATCATCAAAGCATCATGATCGGTGATAGTATAGAAGTGGATATTAAAGGCGCGATCAATGCCGGTATCGACCAGGTTTATGTGAATCACATAGGTGAGTTGTGTAATATCCGGCCCACCTATACGGTTACTTCGCTGAAAGAATTAAAAGAAATTTTTTAAGGATCTTTATATCCGCGCGAGCACAGTAATTCCACCAGTCACCACCTGGTTCAACTTAACCTCCACCTTACTGCCCAGCGGCAACAACACATCAACCCGGCTACCAAACTTTATGAAGCCCATCTCAGCGGCCTGCTCAGCCTTCTGTCCCACTTTTAAATAATTAATAATCCTCCTCGCAACAGCGCCGGCAATCTGCTTCACAAGCACCTCACCCTTACTATTCATAATCACTACGGAATGCCGCTCGTTTTCTGTTGAAGATTTGGGATGCCACGCCACGAGATACTTCCCTTTGTGATACCTGCTGTACACCACCTCACCACTTACCGGGTTCCGGTTCTGATGCACATTGGCAGGACTCATAAATATCGAAATCTGCAAACGCTTATCCTTAAAATACTCCTCATCATACGCCTCTTCAATAACCACCACTTTTCCATCCGCAGGCGCAACAATGCATTCTTCGTTTATTACGAATGTTCTTGAGGGCACCCGAAAAAATGAAATAATAAAAATCCAGACAATAATCGTCAGCAGAAATATAAACCAGCTCAGCCACGGATAATTATAACTCAGGAAATAAAACGATGCAAGGTTTACTGCACCAAACAAAATAGCAGTGACTACAATCGTTTTTATGCCTTCTCTATGGATCGTCATGCAGGGGTATTGGTTAAAGTCCAAAAATAATCAACCTTCAACGTTTATCTTAAAAAAACCTCCACGTATAACCATACGAAAGGCGTCGCTACGAGCAACGAATCGAACCGGTCCAGGAACCCTCCGTGACCGGGCATTATGGTACCGCTATCTTTAACACCCGCTTTCCTTTTTATCCAGCTTTCGAGAATATCACCGAACGTTCCGGCTATAGATGCAATCAGCGAAATGGCCAGCCAGTGTACAAAATAAAAATCGCGGAATGCGGGGATATAGCCCAGGCTTATGGTTACTACCGTCACAGAAAGAATAATGCCGCCAATGGTGCCCTCCCAGGTTTTTTTGGGAGAGATGGATGTCAACGGCGTTTTCCCTATCAGCGACCCTACGATATAGGCCATCGTGTCGTTGATCCACATGCACGCAATGATAACAACAGGCATGAGCGGGGTCGACATATACGGCAACGATGGAAAAATGAGCAGGTCGATCATTAACCCACAGCTGAGCGAAATGTAAATGAGGCCCGCTAAAGAATAAGCAATGTTTTTAAGAGAGATGGTATGCGAGAATAATAATTCAGCTATAGGGAGAAGAAATGCAAAAAGCAACGCCAGCCACCATCCGACAGGATGAAGATAAAAGTCGCCAAAATGAAAATCGTTGTTTGTAAAATACAGCATGATGCACCATCCAGTGATCATCACTCCATACTTATGAAAGTCTGAAACAGATTTATAATCGCTGTCGATTGCGGATACCAGCTTCTGAAACTCGATCCAGCATCCGAAATGAATAATAGAAAACAAAATAAAGAACGTCCAGTGATTGATCAGCAATCCCGTTAGCATTACTACTACAAAAACCGCTGCTGTGAGCGATCTGGTTCTGAAAGTAACTGCGTTCAGCGCCATGAATATCAATTATACAAGAAATTCATTGTTGCGTTTATTTTCTTCGGATTCATAAACATTCCTGTAGCTGGTGGTAGACATAGTTTTGAACGTCCATATAATTCCGATTGTGATCAAAACACTTAAAATAGCCATGTAGAGGGGAACAGGCGGATTTTTCTCGATATACTCCGGCGCATACGATACCGCAATAACCTGCGCGCCATTGGCAACAAAGTGAGCAAGAATACTTAACCACAAACTGCCGCTATACCAGTATATCGCTCCTAAAAATATTCCGAGCGCCAACCTTGGCAGGAAACCCTGGAACTGCAGGTGTAACGCCGAAAACAAAATTGAAGTAAGGATAATGCCGCGCCACGGACTTTTTGTAATATGTATAACCACCCGTTGCAAAGCGCCCCTGAAACACACTTCTTCACAAATAGCAGGTAAAAATGCGATGATCAGCACATTCACAAACACATCAAAGAAACTACCCTTTTTCAGGAACTGCTGCATCTGTTTAGCCGCTTCCCTTTCCATGTCGCCCATCCACTGAGGTAGCGGTATCAGCTGATTAATTTCTCCCAGCCAGAAAACGAACGGAAATGCCAGGATGATACCCACCACTGATAACGCATACATCAATTTTACAGGAGCCGGCCGTATGCCGAGAAACGAAAGCGGTTGCCGGTTCGATACAATCCGTGCAAATATTATGGCCGGCAACAGGAAAATAACAATAGACGAAATCGCCTGGATAAGCTTTAGTCCCGACACCACCTTGGGGTTGCTCCAATCGAACCCCTCGGGCGTGGAACCATCTGCCAGGCCCATAGATAAGGCCATGATTGCCATTAACACATATCCTAAAAAAAACGCCAAACCAAACAATCCGAGGAAAATGCCTAATTGCGACCAGGGAGAATTAACGCGAGAATGACCAGCCATACAAGATATAAGTGTAAATTTGCGGGATTTTTTTACAAGATACGTATTAGCAGCTAAGGCCTGGGCCTTGAACGTATTTTACATTGAAAATGATTCAGATAGGCAACATACCGCTCCCCGATTTCCCACTTCTTCTCGCACCGATGGAAGATGTGAGCGATCCGCCATTCAGGGCAGTCTGCAAGGATAATGGCGCCGACCTGATGTATACCGAATTTATTTCTTCGGAAGGATTGATCCGGGATGCCATTAAAAGCCGTAAAAAGCTCGACATTTTTGATTACGAACGTCCTGTCGGGATACAAATATTCGGGGGAGATGAAGACAGCCTGTCCCTCGCAGCAAAAATCGTGGATGTAACAAACCCCGATCTTCTCGATATCAATTTCGGATGCCCCGTAAAAAAGGTGGCCTGCAAAGGCGCCGGCGCAGGGGTATTGAAAGATTTGCCGCTAATGGTGCGGCTCACTGAAGCGGTAGTGAAATCCACGAACCTGCCGGTTACAGTTAAAACAAGACTCGGCTGGGATTCAGATTCAAAAAATATCGAAGAAGTTGCGGAACGTTTGCAGGATGTGGGAATAAAAGCGCTCAGCATTCATGGACGTACAAGAATGCAGATGTACAAAGGGTCCGCAGATTGGACGCTTATCGGAAAAATCAAGGACAACCCACGCATAAAGATTCCGGTCTTCGGCAATGGCGACATAGATTCTCCCGAAAAAGCACTAGAATACAAAAACAGGTATGGAGTAGATGGCATCATGATCGGCAGAGCGGCCATCGGCTATCCATGGATTTTCGATGAGATAAAACATTTTTTCAAAACAGGAGAACACCTTCCTCCACCCACCATCGAACAACGAATAGAAGTTTGCAGAAAACATCTGCGCCGTTCATATGAATGGAAAGGGCCTGTTGTAGGTATCCTCGAAATGCGCAGGCACTATGCCAATTACCTTAAAGGTCTCCCCAACATCAAAGACTACAGGAACCGCCTCGTGGTGATGAAGGAAATAGAAGAGATAGAAGAAGCGCTCAATGAAATTGCAGTGAAGTACGAGGGCTTCCATTTCCAGAAGTCGGTAATCGTGCTGGAAAATTATCATGAGAAGTGCGCGGTGTAATTCTATTTACCTTTATTGATGATTTATTCTACCCTGGGTACGTCCGACCTTAACGTGTCGCGCATTGGATATGGCTGCATGTCGCTGTCTACAAATGAAAAAGAAAGCATTTCCCTGCTTCATATGGCTCTCGATCTCGGAATTAATTTCTGGGATACCGCCAACATTTACAACGATGGTGTAAACGAAACTATCATTGGCAAAGCATTAAAAGGAATACGCGACAAGGTAATTGTTGCAACCAAAGCAGGAAATGTAAGAAGACCCGACGGCGGCCTCGACTGGAACCCATCTAAACAACATATTCTTACCTGCGCCGAAGAAAGTTTGAAACGCCTCGATATTGATGTGATCGACCTTTATCAATTGCACGGCGGTACGATCCAGGATAACATCGACGAAACCATCGAAGCATTCGAGCAGTTGAAACGCGAAGGAAAAATCCGCTACTATGGTATATCATCAATCCGGCCGAACGTAATCAGGGAATATATAAAACGATCGTCTATTGTGAGTGTGATGACTCAATACAGTCTCCTCGACAGGAGACCTGAAGAAGAAACACTCGACCTGCTAAACAAAAATAAAATCGGCGTGCTTGTGCGCGGCGCAGTTGCACAGGGCCTGCTTATCAACAAACCCGCTAAAAAATATCTCGATCATTCCGAAAACGATGTTTCAAAAGCAGCTAAAGCAGTAAGTGATTTATCTGTGAATAGAACCGCAACGCAAACGTCAATCAACTATGTGCTGCAGCATCCCGCGGTAACCTGCGCCGTTGTGGGGATGCGCACCTCAGAGCAAATCCGCGACGCCGTTAAAACTATCCAGGCACCCCTGCTTTCGCCAAACGAGATAACATTTTTGCAGGATGCCACCACGGCGATACGCTATAAAGAACACAGGTAGCCTCAAAAAACGCTTACTTTTAATAAGTAGTATGACCGATGAACATTATATGAAACTCGCGCTCCGCGAGGCTCAGAAAGCATTCGAGGCAGAAGAAGTTCCTGTTGGCGCAATCATTGTACAGAACGACAAAATAATTGCGCGGGGTTATAACCAGGTTGAGCGACTCAGCGACCCCACCGCGCACGCGGAAATTCTTGCTCTTACATCGGCATTTAATTTTCTTGGCGCCAAATATCTCCCTGAAGCAACTATTTACATCACCGTTGAACCGTGCCTGATGTGCGCAGGTGCGCTTTACTGGAGCAAAATCTCCCGTGTTGTGTTTGGCGCGGCCGACGAAAAAAATGGCTATTCCGCAAAAGCGCACTGGCCCTTTCATCCTAAAACTGAACTTACAAAGGGCGTGCTCGCAGAGGAATGTGCCGCGCTGATGAAAGAATTTTTTAAAGCGAGAAGATGAGCCTAATTTTATAGGATCGTTTAATCTAAAATTCTACTAGTTATGGCATTTACACTTCCAGCTCTGCCTTACGCACACGATGCACTTGAGCCACATATCGATACGACGACAATGCAGATCCATCATGGAAAACATCACCAGGCCTATGTTGATAATTTAAATAAAGCTATCGCCGGAACGCCGAATGAAAATAAATCGCTCGAAGAACTCGTTGCAGCTGCAGGCAGCATTAGTCCTGCCGTGAGAAACAACGCGGGCGGTCATTGGAACCACTCCTTCTTCTGGCAGATTCTTTCTCCAAATGCTGGCGGCACTCCAACCGGTAAGCTCGCCGAGGCAATCGCTTCAACATTCGGTTCGTTCGACGCTTTCAAAGAAAAATTCAACAACGCTGCGATGACACGCTTCGGATCAGGATGGGCATGGCTCACTTCAAACAACGGAAAGCTTGAAATTTCATCCACACCTAACCAGGATAATCCGCTGATGGATGTTGCTGAAGTAAAAGGAACTCCATTGCTTGGAGTGGATGTATGGGAACATGCTTATTACCTGAAATATCAGAACCGCAGGGCAGAATATCTCGGCGTATTCTGGAATGTGGTGAATTGGAACAAAGTGAATGAAAGATTTGAGAAAAAGTAAATAATCTCCAATGAAACTGCACAACCTTGTATATCTCGCAGCTGCCGTATTACTTGCATCCTGCAGCGGTGAAGCAAAAAAAGTTATGGTGATGGCAAGCGGAAAAGTGGCCGTGAACGGAAATACTGTAACGCTTGAGCCAGGCACCACTCACAACGAGGTAACTTTCGACGCCGGTGAAAAGGTTACAGTGAGTTCACCAGAAGGAACGAAAGATTTTGAAGTGAAAGAACCGGGCTTGTATCTTCTGAACTTAAAGAAAGATACAATCGCGGGCAGTTTCCAAAAAACCGGAACCGATAATTCGCAGATAAGAATTACTGAAGAAAATTTGTGGGAGCGTGTTGATAGTCTTTCACAGTTGATGAAGGGTCAGAATGTAAGTCCTGAAAAAAGGAACTACAGCATTCCGCCGATGTCAATTGCAAAGATCAGTAACAATACGAGCGCCGAAATTATCGGTCCGCACAGGAGGCTGCCGGGATCACTTGATCCTTCGAAAGAACACGAGGTATACAAGTTTTACACGAACAAAGAGATTGCAGATATCATCTCAAAAGTGAAGCAGAATCTCGGCGGTGGCGCCGATTCTGGCAAGGCTAAATTAAAGGCTAATTAATTTCTTCTGTTCTCATCTGCGGAAATAAAAGTACATCCTGTATGGATGATTGGCCCGTCATCAGCATGCAAAGACGATCGATACCGAAGCCGATGCCTGCTGTTGGCGGCATGCCATATTCAAGTGCACGAAGAAAATCATAGTCGATGTACATCGCCTCTTCATCACCCCTTTCCATCAACTGCACCTGCTGCGCGAACCGTTCGCGCTGGTCGATGGGATCATTGAGCTCTGTATATGCGTTCGCCATTTCCTTGCCATTGATCATTAGCTCGAAGCGTTCCACCAATCCCTGTTTGCTTCTGTGCTTTTTGGTAAGTGGACTCATCTCCACCGGGTAATCCATTATAAAAGTGGGCTGAACAAAATTCTTCTCACATTTTTCACTGAAAATCTCGTCTATCAACTTCCCTGCTCCCATCGAATCTTCAACGGGAATTTTTAGTTCCCTGCACACTTTACGCAACGCATCTTCATTCATGCCGGTGATGTCGTAGCCCGTGTATTCTTTTATTGCATCGTGCATCGTTACCCTGGGGTAGGGCGCTTTAAAGTCAATTTCTTTTCCGTCGACTGTAACCTTTGTTGTGCCGTTTGTTGCAATAGCTGTTGCCTCGAGCATTTGCTCTGTTGTTTGCATCATCCACTCATAATCTTTGTAAGCAACGTAAAACTCGAGAACAGTAAATTCAGGATTGTGAGTGCGGTCCATTCCTTCGTTACGGAAGTTGCGGCTGAATTCATACACCCAATCAAAACCTCCGACGATTAACCGCTTCAAAAAAAGTTCGTTTGCAATGCGGAGATACAGCGGAATGTCAAGCGCATTGTGATGCGTTTTAAACGGCCGCGCAATGGCGCCACCCGGAATATTTTGCAATACCGGGGTATCAACTTCAAGTGCGCCGCGGCTGTTGAGGAAATCTCTCATCGCATTGATCATTTTAGATCGTTTGATGAACGTTTCCTTTACATCCGGATTAATGATGAGATCGGCGTAGCGCTGACGGTACTTGAACTCCGGATCCGTTACCGCGTCGAAGGTTTCACCTTCTTTTTCTTTAACAATAGGCAGGGGCTTTAGCGATTTCGACAACAGTTTCAATTCTGTCACATGAATCGAAAGCTCACCGGTACGTGTGGTAAATGCATAACCTTTCACACCTATGATATCGCCGATATCTACAAGGTGCTTCCATACTTTGTCGTAAAGGCTTTTATCTTCCCCGGCAGCAATATCGTCTCTCTTTATGTACAATTGAATTTTTCCGGTAGCATCCTGCAGAACTGCAAACGATGCCTTACCCATATCGCGCACACCCATAATGCGACCCGCGATACATACATCTTTAAAATCCGCCGCGTTATTTTCTCCCTTATAGTTTTCGCGTATAAAAGCTGCTGTTGTATTAACCGGAAAGAGTGGCGCCGGATAAGGGTCGATGCCCATTTCCTGGAGCTGTTTTAACTTATCTCTTCTGATAATCTCCTGGTCTGATAAATGCATTATTCCAAATTAAGCTGCAAAAATAATTTATTTCGCCCGAGCGACTCTAACCCTGCTTTTTCAGAGCAAGAATAGAAAAATCGCTTTCTTCCTTTACAATTGTGTTTTGAAGAATACCCAGGCTGTCGATTTCCAATTCAATTTCATCACCTTCCTTTAACCAGCGTTCTTCGTACGCAGAGTTATTCAATTTTCCTGTGCCGTTTAATTCCAGGAAACACCCTGTGCCTACTGTTCCGCTGCCGATAATGTCGCCGGGGTAGAGGTCAACACCATAAGACGCTCTTTCGATAATTTCCGCGAACGTCCAGTCCATATCACCCAGGTTCCCATCGCTTACCTGTTCTCCATTTATACGGCATTGCATGCGCAGGTTCCAGCTTTTGCCAATGTGGCCCGGCTTCGCGGGAATTTCAAGTGACTCCAGTTCATCTGTTGTCACCAGCCATGGACCAACCGCTGTGGCGAAATCTTTTCCCTTCGCGGGTCCGAGGCTAAGCATCATCTCTTCAAGTTGAAGTTTGCGCGCGCTGAAGTCGTTCATGATCATCAATCCGGCAATATATTCATCGGCTTCTTCAGCTTTAATATTCCGTCCGTGTTTTGATATTACGATCGCGGCTTCAAGTTCAAAGTCGAGCTTTTCAAAATGATCTGGCATGCATAAAATGTCACCGGCGCCGGTGATGCTGTGGTGATTGGTGAAATAAAATACCGGGAACTGGTCGAACTCAGGTACCATTTCCGCTTTCCTGTTGCGGCGGGCAGCTGCAACATGTTGCCTGAACGCATATCCATCCCTGCAGGAAGATGGAAACGGTATGGGGGAAAGAAGTTGCACGGATGATGGATCAATGCCTCTGTCGATATCGATCTTTCCATCCCTTATCATCATTTCACCACCGCGCGCCATAGGCAGGGAATCTTCCCAATACTGTAAAAACATGCTCATATTAGTAGGGAGATCAGGGTGCAGGTGCTCCATTTTAAACAGCAGCCCGTTTACCAGCAATGCGAGTATGTCGTGGCCTTCGTGGAGGTATGACACGAATTTCATGTAAATTCAGAATTAAGATTTTTTTGTATTCAACCGCGCAAAGGTAAATGGATTTATGAGCTAAAGAAATGTATAACTAATCGTATTTTTGACCAATCGAAAAACCACGGTGATCTATGAAATTCGAGAAGATTAATAACAAAGGACAGGCGCAGCTTTTTAACAACAGTTACCTCGAAATGCTTACCAAGACACATCCCCTCGTAATCTGGGGTTTGTATCTTCCGATAGCTATTGGCTTCCAGTACTACTCTTATGCTTCGTTGCAGAATCCCGTGTGGAAGATCGCATTGCTTTTCGGGGCCGGAATGCTATTCTGGACGTTGTTCGAATACCTGATGCACCGTTTTGTTTTCCACCACGTGGCAGAAAGCGAACGCGCAAAAAAAATCATTTACATTCTTCACGGCAACCATCATCATTACCCGAGAGATAAAGAAAGGTTGTTCATGCCTCCCGTACCCAGCCTGATACTGGCATCAGTAATTTTCGGCTTGCAATACCTGGTGATGGGTAAAACAGCTTTCATGTTTTTTCCGGGATTTATCATCGGCTATCTCATGTATGGAACGATGCACTACGCGATACACGCATGGAATCCTCCGTTTAAATGGCTGAAGCCGTTATGGAGAAACCATCACCTGCATCACTATAAAGACGACGACAAAGGATACGGTGTAAGTACCACGCTGTGGGACCATGTTTTTGGTACGACTTTCGATCTGAAAAAAGAAAAAGAAGATAAAGAAAGAGTTAAGGAACTTATGTTCCGGTAAGGTTCAAGTCCCTTAACTTTACCCGTTATGCCCAGGTTAAACCTGAACGATACCATCAACCTCCTGTCGAAACTTACATTTAGAAGAACATGGAATGCCGGGAAGGTACTGAGCAGCTTTTATATCAGCAAGTGGACGCGCCGCCCCGTTCAGTGGGGACAACCCATTTCCGTTTCATTTGAACCCACAACATCCTGCAACCTTCGATGCCCTGAATGTCCGAGCGGACTAAGATCTTTCACACGTTCCACAGGCATGCTCGAAAATAATTTCTTCAGGAGTACTATCGACGACATATCTCCTGACCTCCTGTACCTCATTTTTTATTTCCAGGGTGAACCCTACCTGAACCCCGATTTCCTCAAAATGGTGTCGTATGCGTCGTCAAAGGGCATTTATACGGCAACTTCCACGAACGCGCATTACCTGAATGATGAAAATGCACGGAAAACAGTTGAAAGCGGCCTCGACAGGCTGATCGTTTCCATCGACGGCACCACGCAGGACGTTTACCAGCAGTACCGGCGGGGCGGCAGGCTCGACAAAGTGATAGAGGGCGCAAAGAATGTGGTGGCATGGAAAAAAAAGCTCAAAAGCCGTACGCCGTTTATTTTTTTTCAGTTTCTTGTGGTGAAACCCAACGAGCACCAAATCGAAGAAATCAAAACGCTCGCTAAAGACTGTGGCGTCGACGAGGTGCGCTTCAAAACGGCCCAGGTTTACGATTTTGAAAATGATCCGAACCATCTGATACCCGTTACAAAAAAATACAGCAGGTATAAAAAAGACAGGAATGGCGTTTACAGGCTTCGAAATTCTCTATCAAACCATTGCTGGAGGTTGTGGCACTCACCGGTAATTACCTGGGATGGCCTGGTTGTACCCTGCTGTTTCGATAAAGACGCCACGCACCGGCTTGGCGATCTGAAAGGAAAATCATTCAGAGAAATCTGGCAACACGAAAATTATGTTCAGTTCCGGAAAAAAGTGCTTAACGGCCGCAAAAACATTGATATCTGCGCCAATTGCAGCGAAGGCACCAAAGTATGGAGTGAATAACAAACACGGACATTAACTTAAACCTTCTTATGAGCATCGAAGACGACATCCAGCAGTCAAAGTTCAACAGTGAGTATCACAAAATGAGTGTGAACCTGATCTTCACCTACAACTGGGCAATGGAAAGGGCCAAACGTTTTTTTGAAAAAGCCGACCTTACCATGCAACAGTATAACATCCTGCGCATCCTCCGCGGCGCAGGGAAACCACTCTCCACCCTGCAAATCCGCCAGCGTATGCTCGACAAAATGAGCGACACCAGCAGAATTGTAGACAGGTTGCTAAAGAAGGACCTCGTAGAAAAAGTAGTTTGCAAAAACGATCGCCGGCTTGTTGATGTAACTATTTCAGAAAAAGGACTCTCGCTTCTACAGCGACTCGATAACCACACCCACGAACTCGATTCGCATCTTACAGGAATTTCAGAGGAGGAAGCGCGAACCATGAACGAGCTTTTAGATAAACTTCGCAAATCAGTGTAGCCGTACAGTATCTTTACATCACTGATGGCCTCAAGAAAAAAGACCGACAGGTTATGGAAACTGCTTCTTGCCTGCATTGTTGCAAGCATAGCCGTGATGCTTTTTCTGTGGGGATACGAATGGTGGCTGGCAAGCAAGGCGCGATACACGCGTTACGATGAATTTGGAATAGATATTCCCACGAGCTATTCCGTTCACGGCATCGATGTTTCAAAATATCAGAATGTTATCGACTGGTCCAGCGTAAAGGCTATGGAAGTGGATGACGTGCGTATAAGCTTCGCGTTTATAAAAGCCACGGAAGGAAATGTGAATGAAGACAAATACTTTAAACGCAACTGGACAAAAGCACGCTCCGCAAAATTAACGCGCGGTGCGTATCATTTTTTTATCGCCACAAAGAGTGGTAAAACACAAGCTGAAAATTTTATCAGTTCTGTTGACCTCGAGCCGGGAGATCTTCCGCCCGTACTCGATATTGAACAGACTTACGGGGTTTCAGGAACAAGGCTTAAACAGAGAGTTAAAGAATGGCTTGTGACCGTGGAAGAGTATTATGGCGTAAAGCCGATCATCTACACCAACGTTGATTTCTACCGCCAGCATCTTGAAAATGATTTTGATAATTACCCTTTATGGGTGGCGCATTATATCAATAAAGGAAAACCCCGCATATACCGCGACTGGCATTTCTGGCAGTACAGCGAAACAGGCAGGGTTAATGGAATTTTAAGTAAGGTTGATTTTAATGTTTTTAACGGCGACAGCGCCGAATTCCGGCGGTTGCTGGTGAATTGACGGCTGCGCCGTCATCCCGAGCGTAGCGAGGGATCTGCGGAGAACCGTCTAAATCTTCAAATTCTTCATATACTCCGCATCCACCTGCGCACTCTTCAACGGCGTACTGCCCGTATACTTCTCCTGCTCAACAATAAAATATTGCACGCCGACATCTTTCGCAGTCTTAAGAATCTTTTTGAAATCAAGCCTGCCCGTTCCAAGATCAACAGACGCATCCTCCACAGTTTTCGGAGCAGTCTTATCACGATCTTTAACGTGCACCAGCTTCCAGCGATTAGGGTATTTTTTCAACCACGCTTCAGGATCCTGCTCAGGAACAGCAACCCAGTAAATATCCATTTCAAAATCTACTGTTTGCGGATTTGTTCCCTCCATCATCACATCCTGCGGAAATTTCCCTTCCTGTTGTTCGAATGAGTATCCATGATTATGATACGCGAACTTTAAGCCATGCTTGGCGCAGATATCACCACTCTTATTTAACTGGTCAGCAACTTTTTTGAAGTCATCAAGTTTTTTCTGCGGCCCGATCCACGGAGCAATCAGCCATTCCAGCCCCACTTCTTTTGCTTCGGCAGCTTTCCTGTCTAAATCTTTCTTGAAATCACAATGGCTCGATACCATTTTCAAATTCAACTCATCGAGGTATGCTTTAAATTCGTTATGTTTCATTCCCCACCACAAACCTTTCGGACCTTCGTATCCCTCGATTTGCGTGTAACCCATGCCTGCAATTTGTTTCAGAATGCCTTTTGGATCTTTTGGCATTTCGTCGCGGAGAGTATAAAGTTGTAACCCAAACTGGCCTATTGCCTGCTCAGCGACAGCCGTTGAGGTGCTGTCTGCGCTCGCTGCTGAATCTGTGCCATCTGCGTTTTCTCCTGATGGTGACGCGCAGCCAATTCCTGCCAGCGCGATGCCCGACGCGAGCAGGCCGCTGTTCTTGAGAAAAAATCTTCTGTTATAGTTCATTTTTGAAAGTTTTATTCATTGCCGATTCACACCTCACGCCTCACGCCTCACGTTTATATCGCCCACGCCTTATCACCTTTCTTATAAGGAATACATCCCTCATACTTACCAGGCGATTCCACATATCTCAACGCCTGTGTAGCACCTACCTCGGAAGTAAAATATCCAAGAAGTGTCAGCTCCTTCATCAACCTGAAATAATGGTTCGGGTCATCTTTCTTTTTATTCTTGCCGTATTCTTTCTGCTCATTATCTATCGCCACGAGCAGCTGGTGGCGCTGATCTTCGGAAAGCTGTACAAAAGATTTGTCGAATTTTTTATCAGCTTCGTTGTTTATCTTATTCATTCCTTCCCTGAACACTTTCTGATCGTCTTCGGTATAGCAGTCTTTCACCATTACGGTCATAAATGCTCCAACCTTAGCCGCTTTTGCGCCGGGAGTATCTGTTGTAGGGATGATTGTTTCGGCGATCTCATCGAGATAGGCGATGTCTTCGTTCGAAAAATTAGCTGCGTCTCCTGTGGCTTTTTTATCCGCAGGCTTGCAGCCTTCAAGAATCAAATTCGCGCCAACAACTGTGCCTCCCAGGATCAATGCAACACGCGATAGTGCGTCACGTCTGTTCATAAATTTTTTATTTAAAGATTCCCCTTTTTTAATTCTTTAACGGCGAAGTCTGCAGCCCGTGCGGTCATTGCCATATAAGTGAGTGATGGATTCTGGCAACCTGCAGAAACCATAAACGATCCGTCGGTAATGAACACATTTTTTGCGTCCCACATCTGGTTGTTACTGTTCAGCACCGAAGTCTTCGGATCTCTTCCCATGCGCGCCGTTCCCATTTCATGGATACCCATACCCATAGCGTATTCGTTATCGTATCCATAAACGTTTTTCAAACCTGCGGCCTTCAGCATTTCCATACCATCTTCAATCATCGCCTTACGCATCTTCTTTTCATTATCTTTTATCTCGCAGTCCATTTTCAGCACTGGTAGCCCCCATTTATCTTTTTTGTCTTTGTCGAGCGTGATTTTATTTTCATGGTAGGGCAGTATTTCGCCGAAGGCGGTCATACCCATTGTCCAGGGCCCCGGTTCTGAAAGCGCATTTTTAAGGTCCGCGCCAATTTGAAGTTCTGCTACGTTGCGGCTCCAACCTTCCCTGCTGGCGCCACCCTGGTAACCGAATCCCCTAATGAAATCGCGTTTCTTCTTGTCTTCCGGAACATTCTGAAATCTTACCACATACACACCGTTCGGTCTTCTTCCGAAATAATATTTATCGTCATAGCCTTCTGCCTGCCCGCTTGCTCCGCAACGGAAGTGATGGTCCATAACGTTATGACCCAGTTCGCCGCTGCTGCTTCCGAGGCCGCCTTCCCATACATCGGTGGCTGAGTTGAAAAGCACCCATGCGGAGTTCAACGAGGATGCGCACAGGAAAACAACCTTCGCCCTGTACTCGTACGTTTGATTGGTTTGCGCGTCGAGCACTTCAACGCCGGTGGCTTTCTTCGTGTCCTTATCGTAAAGAACTTTTGTTACGATTGAAAACGGCCTTAGTGTGAGATTGCCTGTTTTCATCGCTGCTGGCAATGTGCTCGACTGCGTGCTGAAATATGCGCCGAACGGACATCCCAGCCAGCATTTATTCCGGTACTGGCATTGAGTTCTGCCATTGTGAGGAACGGTGATGTTTGCCGTGCGGCCTATCGTCATCGTGATGGCGCCTTTGAATTGATCTTTTATTCTTGCGGCCACATCTTTCTCCACGCAATTAAATTCCATTGCGGGAAGAAAATGCCCGTCGGGAAGTTGAGCCAATCCTTCTTTCTTACCACTTATTCCCGCGAATTTTTCAGCGTAGGTGTACCACGGTTCTACATCTTTGTATCTTATCGGCCAGTCGATAGCGACTCCATCTTTAAGGTTCGCTTCGAAGTCGAGGTCGCTGAGCCTGTAGCTCTGGCGGCCCCACATGAGAGAACGTCCGCCCACATGATAACCGCGATACCAGTCGAAGCGTTTTACTTCGGTGTACGGGCATTCCATGTCTTTCACCCAGTAGTTGAGCACCTTTTCGTTCAGCGGGTAGTCTCTTTTAAGTACGGGATAATTTTTAAGCATCTCCTGGGTCGGGCGGGCGCCGCGGTGAGGAAATTCCCAGTCGCCTTTTGTAGCATTTACGTAATCTTTTATGTGCTCGATGTTTTCGCCTCTTTCGAGCATTATTACTTTCAATCCTTTTTCTGTTAGTTCTTTTGCCGCCCAGCCTCCGCTGATTCCGGAGCCAACAACAATCGCGTCATAAACATTATCAGCCATATAGAGTCATTATATTTTGAATCCCTGTTCGTGAAGCGTTATCCATGATGCGAATAATCCGCTTCACGCTTCACGCCCTCACACATCACAAATCTTCACCGCCTGCGTCAGCGCCGCAATCTGCTTGTCTTTATTGTCACTCGATGGAATAAACTCCTGCGCAACATATCCTTTAAAGCCTGTATCTAAAATCGCCTTCATAATCGCCGGGTAGTAGAGCTCCTGCGATTCATCTATTTCATGCCTTCCCGGAACGCCACCGGTATGGTAATGTACGAAGTATTGATGGTTATCTTTGATCGTGCGTATTACATCCCCCTCATCAATCTGCATGTGGTAGATGTCGTACAGCAACCTGAAATGATCCGATCCGATCATCTTTACCAGTTCAACTCCCCAGGCAGACTTATCGCACTGGTAGTCTATATGATCCACCTTACTGTTCAATAATTCCATCACAACTATCACATCATTCTTCTCGGCGACAGAAAGAATTTTTTTAATCCCTTCCGCACAATTCTTCAAACCGGTTTCATCATCCTTACCACGCCTGCTTCCGCTGAAACAAATCACATTTTTATACCCCTCCTTTTTCATCAGCGGAATATATTCAGTGTAATTTTTTACCAGCGTATCGTGAAACTGTTTATCGTTGAAGCCATCTACGAGATTGATTTCCGCGCCATTGCACATTGAAGAATACAATCCATATTTTTTTAATACCGGCCAGTCTTTCGGCCCTACCAGGTCAATACCCTTAAGCCCGATTTTTTTTGCAGCGGCGCAGAATTCTTCAATGGGAATGGAATTGTAGCACCACCTGCATGCCGAATGGTTGATGTTATTTCGCAATTTGCTTTCGTTTGCTTGAGAAGATTCATTTTCTGTAAAAGACGACAAACCTGAAACAACCGTGCTGCCAATGGCGAGTTGTTTGATAAGGTTTCTTCGATTTAGAGATGACATTTTTGTTCGTTTGTTTAAAATACCCACGCCACCCAACAGCGACAATCCGCCTGAGCGATGCGAAATCTACTCCAAAAAAATGAAATGTTTCAAATTGAAGATCATTTTTTTAGTGAAATATTTTTTCAATAGTTTCACTCCGTAATTTCACATTCGCTAAAAATACATTGATAATTTATATTTAATGAACAGAAAATTACGAATGGGAATGGTTGGAGGAGGCAAAGATGCTTTCATAGGCGCCATTCACAGGCTTGCAGCCAATATGGACGGACTCATCGAATTGTCGTGTGGAGCACTCAGTATCAATCCCGACATCGCTGTTGATTCCGCTAAGTCATTATTTCTTCCTGAAGACAGAACATACCTGACTTTCGAAGAGATGATTACAAAAGAAAAAAAACTTGGTGATGATAAACGGATGGATTTCGTTACGATCGTTACACCAAACTTTGCGCACTTTGCTCCGGCGATGATGGCGCTCGATAACGGCTTTCATGTCGTAATTGAAAAGCCAATCACCTTCACACTCGACGAAGCAAAACAACTGAAGAAGAAAGCCGGGGAAACAGGTCTCATACTTTGCCTCACGCACACTTACTCGGGATACCCGATGGTAAAGCAGGCAAAAGCTATGGTAAAAGACGGCGCTTTCGGAAAAATCAGGAAAGTATATGTTGAATATCCGCAGGGCTGGCTGAGCCGTCTCACCGAACGAGAAGGTAACGCCCAGGCCGCATGGAGAACCGATCCAAAGAAAAGCGGTAAGAGCGGATGTATGGGAGATATCGGTACACATGCCGCGCATCTCGCAGAATATATTACCGGGCTGAAGATTACAGAACTTTGCGCCGATCTTAATGTGATGGTGCAGGGTCGCCACCTGGATGACGACGGAAACGTTCTTCTCAAATTCGACAACGGCGCAGCGGGCGTGCTGATGGCATCGCAGGTTGCAGCAGGCGAAGAAAATGCGCTTAAAATCAGGGTATATGGCGAGAAGGGTGGTCTCGAGTGGGCACAGCATGAGCCAAACACCCTGTTACTTAAATGGCTCGATCAGCCCGCACAAATTCTGAGAGCCGGCGGTAACTACGGTTCTATTTTATCATCAATTGCCATAGCTAATTGCAGAACACCAGGCGGGCATCCTGAAGGATATCTCGAAGCTTTCGCAAATATTTACCGGAACTTCGCCCTCACCCTTTCCGCCCGCATCGATGGAACACAACCAAAAGCAGAACACCTCGACTTCCCCGGCGTAGAAGATGGTATTCGCGGAATGGCTTTTATTGACAACGTTGTTGCATCTTCCGCATCTTCTGAAAAATGGACAAAACATAAAGTATGAAGACATTGAAAGGACCGGGCATTTTCCTTGCCCAGTTTATGGGTGATAAGCCTCCGTTTAATGATATTCTGAGCATCGCCAAATGGGTGAAAGGACTCGGCTTTGAAGGCGTGCAGATACCTACCTGGGATTCACGCTGCATTGACCTGCAAAAAGCAGCAGAAAGCAAAACCTATGCAGATGAGTGGAAGGGCAAGCTGAAAGAAGCAGGCGTAGAAGTAACAGAATTGTCTACCCACCTGCAGGGACAGCTTGTCGCGGTACATCCCGCGTACGATGCATTGTTCGATGGATTTGCGCCGGAAAACAAACGAAATAATCCAAAGGCACGGACCGAATGGGCAATCCAGCAATTGAAATATGCGGCGCAGGCCTCAAAAAATCTTGGACTCAACGCCGCAGCTACATTCAGCGGCGCATTGCTGTGGCATACAGTATATCCCTGGCCCCAGCGTCCCGCGGGTCTTGTAGAAACAGGTTTCGCAGAACTGGGAAAAAGATGGAAACCTATCCTGGATGTGTATGAAGAAAATGGTGTGGATCTTTGTTATGAAATACATCCCGGAGAAGACTTGCATGATGGCGTGTCGTATGAAATGTTCCTGGAGGCAGTGAACAATCATAAACGCGCGTGCCTGCTTTATGATCCGAGTCACTTCGTTCTTCAATGTCTCGATTATCTTACCTATATAGATTACTACCACGAAAGAATTAAAATGTTCCATGTCAAAGATGCCGAGTTCAATCCCACCGGAAAGCAGGGTGTGTACGGGGGTTACCAGGGTTGGGTGAACAGGGCGGGACGATTCCGTTCTCTTGGAGATGGACAGGTTGATTTCAAATCGGTTTTCAGCAAACTCGCACAGTACGATTATGCGGGATGGGCGGTCCTTGAATGGGAATGTGCCATTAAACATCCTGAGCAGGGTGCAAAAGAAGGCGCACCATTTATTAAGGAACACATCATCCGTGTAACGGAAAAAGCATTCGACGATTTCGCGGGAACCGGCAGCGATGAAAAATTCAACCGTTCGGTATTAGGTTTGCAATAGTTAATAGCATCTCTTTGCGGGATGCGACCATTTTTAAAAAAATACTACAATGAAAAAAGTAACAGCATTGCTGTTTGTTGCCGCTATTATCTATTCGTGCGGCGACGGCCAACAAAACGAATCTGAGTCGAAATCCGCCGATACCGCAGCTACTGCCCCGGCACCAGCCCAGGATACAGGAGGTGGAGCTGTGGGCGCTGACGCTGAAAAGGCACTCACACTGATCGGGGGCAACGATTGTACGACATGCCACGCTATTGATCGCAAAATAATTGGACCTGCATATACAGATGTAGCGAAGAAATATGAAGATACCCCGGCAAATGTTGACACACTCATCAGTAAAATCAAACACGGTGGCTCTGGTAACTGGGGACAAATTGCAATGACGCCGCATCCTAATCTTTCAGACGACGATGCGAGAACCATGGTTAAATATATCCTTTCACTAAAAAACCAGTAATACAATGCGTTTCATTCTTCCCTCAATACTTCTGTTCCTTGCTGCGTGCGGATCATCGCCCGAGTCAACAGAAAATGCAGGTACGGAAAGCGATTCATCGATGGCAACAACTACTACGACTGATTCCGCCGCTGATAACACACTCACCGACGCTGAAAAAAGTGAAGGTTGGGCGCTCCTCTTCGACGGACAAACAAAAAACGGCTGGCATAGCTATAACAAAAAAGGCGACCTCAATGACTGGCAGGTTGAGAATGGAACGCTGACGCTGAACAGTAAAAAAAGAGATTTTGATATAGTTACTGATAAAGAATATGAAAACTTCCATTTCAAAATAGATTGGAATATCAGCGAAGGTGGTAACAGTGGTATCATGTTCGGCGTAAACGAAGCCCCCAAATACGACAGGGATTTTTATACCGGGCCGGAAATGCAGGTTTTGGATAACGAGCGCCACTCCGACGCGAAAATTCCAAAACATCGTGCCGGTGATTTGTACGACCTCATTTCATGCTCAACTGAAACCGTTAAGCCTGCGGGCCAGTGGAACACTGCTGAAATAATAAAAAACAACGGGGCTCTCGAATTCAAACTCAATGGTACCACAGTAGTAACCACAACTATGTGGGATGACAACTGGAAAAAAATGGTAGCAGGCAGCAAATTCAAAGAGTGGAAAGATTTCGGAACGTTCAGGAAAGGTGTTATCGCGCTGCAGGATCATGGCGACAAGGTGATGTACAAAAACATCAAGCTGAAGGAACTCTGAACTGAATGAAAAAGATATACCATCTCGGTACCTGCACAACGTGCCAGGCGATATTAAAGGACATTAAAGCCGAAAAGAAAGGATTTGATTTCCAGGAAATCAAAACAGAGAAGATTACGCCCGCGCAGTTGGATGAACTAAAAAAGATGGCAGGAAGTTACGAAGCGCTCTTCAGCAGAAGAGCGCTTAAATACAAAGAGTGGGGCCTCAAAGACAAGGCCCTCACAGAAAAAGATTACCGCGACCTTATTCTGAAAGAATATACTTTCCTCAAACGACCCGTAGTTGTGAACGGGAAAAAGATATACATCGGAAGCGAGAAGAAAACAGTGAAAGCGTTGAAAGACGAAATTTAGATCGTTACCGCTGACCCTCTTTCTTTCCGTTTCTTATACTCGCCTGCCTCTTTGCTTTCGCTACATTTATAAGGTATTGAAGATTGGGTTGATAAAATCTGCCACAGAACCAGCTTTTATATTCATCGGGAATTGGCTTATTCATCAATTCAGCCTGCGCGGAATCAGTTCTTGCTTCGTCGCACATGCGTTTCACATCGCCGAGATAGTCGTACAAAATTTTAAGCGCGGGCTTACCGCTCACTTTACCGTGGCCAGGCAGATATGTTGTATATAACTTATCCTCATAAAATACTTTCAGGTGTTGGCGCCATCCATCCACGTCACCATCACTGATCCACGGATGCCTGTCGGCGCAAAGAAGATCTCCCATAAAAGCAATACCAAGTTTTGGTATCAGCAATACGGCATCGCTTACAGTATGGCCATTTTTGCATTCCACGATTTTCACGCTCAGTTGATTTCCTTCTATCCACATTGAGTCGTCAAAAATCTGGTCGGCAAGAGCGGTAAACAATTGATCCGACGATTCGAGTATTCCTTCATAATATCCTACCCAGTATGGAAGTTCCGCGCGTTCGGTTTCATTGGCGTTAACCATTCGCTTCCTTACCGCTGCGAGTAATGTCGGCGCGTGCTTTTTCTCCCACTCCTGTTCGCCTGGTTCATTTCTTTCAATCTGGTCGCGGGTAGTGGTAGTGGTAACTATTGTTGCATTGGGAAGAAATACCTGGTTACCCCGTATATGATCATTATGATAGTGGCTGTTAACTACGTAAGCATAATTTCTCCTGGTGAGTTTTCTGGCTATGTCTCTTAATTCAACAGCGGCTGAGGGCGTCATGAATGGATCGAAGATCACTGTTTTATCGCCCAGGTCAATGATGCCTGCATTGCAAATAGCTTTTCCGAAGTATTCATTGTGGATGGCCACCCAAACGTTTGGCGCAATAGCCTCGATTGTAAAATTACGGGAGGGTCGCAATTTCTTTTTACGTTGTCCGAAAACGTCGTGGCTGAACAGTACGGAAACGCACGATAAAATAAGAATTGGTAGAAGTATCCTCATCCGCAATCATATTGCGACTGAAGGTACAAAATCCGTATGAAGGGGGATTTTCAGAGGATCCGCAATTTTGCGTAGTTAAGCATGATTTTTTTCTCACCGTTTAGATCGAATTTCACGGTGGCGATAGGATTATGTGCCGATCCTTCGAGTTTTATTACCTCGCCATAGCCGAATTTCTGGTGTTCTACCCGTTGCCCGGCGGTCAAAGTGGAGGTGTCACTCGCCGTGAAATTGGGGGAAGGCACATGTTCTACTGTTTTTACTGTCGGTTTGGGAGTAACATATGACGGCGTAGCCGTTTTTTGTGGAGGACCATACCTTTTCTCTGCCTGTGCGGTTGTGCTGTCGAAGCCGCGATGCATCCTGTCGAACGCAGATGATGAGGAACCGAAAAATCCCGGGTGATTGCGTGCGCCACCACCTGAAAAGCTTCGGTCGATATATGCGTCGGGTAGTTCATTTATAAACCGGCTTGGCTCATTCTGAACGAGAGATCCGAATTTGTACCTGGTATTCGCGTAAGTGATCCACAGATCTTTCTTCGCACGTGTGATCACCACATAAAACAATCTTCTTTCTTCTTCAAGTTCCTCTCTTGTGTTTATCGACATACCGCTCGGGAAAAGCATCTCTTCGAGGCCGCAGGCAAATACACATGCAAACTCTAATCCTTTCGCAGCATGTATCGTCATTAGTTTCACTGTATCCGCAGCGGCATCTTTTTCGTCAGCGTCGGTCAGCAGAGTAATCATTTGAAGATATGCGCCGAGACTTTTATCACCCACTTCGCCAAATTCATTCGATGGTGTTTCGGTGAATTCCTTGATGGAGTTCAGCAATTCCTGGATATTCTCATAACGCGCCACACCTTCGGTACTTTTATCATTAAACAACTCCCTTACGAAGTTTGTTTGCTTCCCTACGTGTATGGCAACTTCATAGGCATTCTTATCCTTGAGCATGCTTGCGAACGACCGGATCATCAGCACAAAATTGTCTATCGCTTCGAGTGTTGCCCCTTTGTAGCCGTACTGAATCGCATTTTCCAGCACCTGCCACATTGAAATATCATTATTGTTGGCGGCAAGGATGGCGCGGTCAACCGACGTTTTTCCAATGCCACGTGCAGGATAGTTGATGATTCGTTTCAGGCTTTCTTCATCATTCGGATTTACCAGCAACCGCAGGTAAGCAACGAAATCTTTTATTTCCTTCCGCTGGTAGAAGCTGATGCCCCCATAAATGCTGTACGGAATATTCATTCTTCTAAGGCTTTCCTCAAAGGCACGGCTTTGTGCGTTTGTGCGGTAAAGAATAGCGAAGTCATTATTCCGGTAGTGATTACGGAGTTTTTGTTCCTGGATGGTATCCGCAACAAATTTTCCCTCATCGTTATCAGTCATCGTGCGAACGAGCCTGATCTTTTCTCCAACAATATTTTCGGTCCACAGGTTTTTAGGTATCTGGCCTTTATTATTCCTGATTATTTCGTTCGCAACGTTGAGTATGTTCTGTGAGCTGCGATAATTCTGTTCCAGCTTAATCACCTTCACGTCTTCATAGTCTTTCTGGAAGAGAAGTATGTTCTGAATTGTCGCGCCCCTGAAGCTGTAGATACTCTGGGCATCATCCCCAACAACGCAAACATTTTCATGAGCTGCACCGAGGAGTTTAATGATCTCATACTGCGCCGGGTTGGTATCCTGGTACTCGTCAATCAATATGTACTTGAACTTGTGTTGATATTTATGCAGCGCATCCGGGAAATTTTTCAGTAACTCATAATACTTGATAAGCAGGTCGTCGAAGTCCATTGCGCCATTTTTGAAACAGCGCTTGGAGTAAGCCTCATATATCTGTGCGATGGCGGGCCTGTTGCTTCGCATATCTTCCTGTTGAATGCCATAATCTGAAGCATATTCCTGGTATCCTACCAAAGCATTCTTTGCACTCGAAATCCTGTTATAAATGCTGGAGGGTTTATACATTTTGTCGTCCAGCCCAAGTTCATTGATAACGGTTTTCACTACGCTCCTGGCGTCATCAGTATCGTATATCGTAAAATTCGACGGGTATCCAAGGCGCGGCGCCTCTGTGCGAAGGATGCGTGCAAATACACTGTGAAAAGTGCCGATGTAAAGGTTGCGCGCATCCGTGTTGCCGAGAACCTTCTCAACACGCTCCTTCATTTCTTTGGCTGCCTTGTTAGTAAAGGTAAGTGCGAGTATATTAAATGAATCCACACCGTAATAAGCCATCAGGTGAGCGATCCTTGTAGTAAGAACTTTTGTTTTTCCACTTCCTGCTCCAGCCACAATCATCAACGGTCCATCCTTGTGAAGCACTGCTTCACGCTGCTGCTCGTTCAATCCAGATAGGTAATCCTGCATCGCACAAATTTACGAAATCGCTCCACGTTAAATGAAGAGATCAGGCATTAAGTTCGCTCCGGGAGTAACAGAATACGCATCGAAGTTTTCCACACCATGTTCACGCAACACATTTTCATCAATAAAAAAATTTCCCGACTGCTCACCACCCGGTTTACTCAAGATAACAAACGCCGCGTCAGCAACTATTTCCGGCTTTCTGCTATGCGCAATCAGCTGGTCGCCTCCTAATAAATTTTTTACGGCAGCAGTTGCAATTGTAGTTTTTGGCCACAACGCATTCACCGACACTTTGTATTTCTTCAGCTCGCCCGCCAACCCCAACACAATCATGCTCATCCCATACTTACTCATGGTGTAGGCTAAATGTTTAGGGAACCATTTCCTTTCCATGTTGAGTGGCGGAGAAATATTGAGAATATGTCCACCTGCCGATTTTTTTAAATGCGGTATGCATGCCCTGCTCATCAGGAACGTACCACGAACGTTGATGTCGTGCATCAGGTCATACCGTTTTGGTTCGGTTTGTTCTGTTGACGCAAGATTGATCGCGCTCGCATTGTTGATTAATATATCAATCCCGCCAAAAGCTTCGACGGTTTTTTGCACCGCGGCATCAATCTGTTCCTCAAAACGAATATCCGCCTGCACAGCAAGCACCTTTCCGGGACCGGCTTTATCAATTTCTTCCGCAGCCGTATAAATCGTGCCCTCGAGCTTAGGGTGTTCCTCAACCGTTTTCGACGCTATTGCCACATTTGCCCCTTCCGACGCAAGCTTGAGCGCTATCGCCTTGCCTATCCCGCGACTGGCCCCGGTAATCAAAACATTTTTGTTTCTAAACACCATAGTATCAATTAGACATAAAATTAATAAGATTAAGCTACGGAACCCGAAACGAATATTTACGAGCAATTTCCGTAGGAAGTTTACTATCCACCCGGTAAAATCTGAAGTGTTAAAATGGAGCAGAAGTGCGCTTGCCAGCAGGGAGTTCAGTGTGTATGTTTGTGATACTCGATTGATATTTGAGGGAGCAAACCAAATCCAATTCTTGTAAGAAAACCAAAGGTCCAGATCCGAAAAACCAAATCCAATTATCCAGTCAAACCAAACGTTCCTGAAGTATCGAATCGAAAGAATTAAAACCCAATGTCCATTAATCCGTGAAGAACCTTAAAATTTGTACCTATTGATGGCCAAGCAAAGTTGTTAAGGTTGTACAAAGTTTTTCAGACAGCTCCGTAAAGGAGCTGTCGCTTTTTATAAGCTATCCAACTGTTTTCCACTTGTAAGAACGGTTCCAGTAATATTGAATATGTCGTAGCTGTTAAAGTCCTGCGCGGCTTTCAGTCCGCGTCCATAGATGGTTTTGTCTTTCTGATAGATTCTGACAGGCTTGTCAGTAGTAAATTCTTCGGTTTTTTTATCCCACCACAGTTCGCTTGTTCTGAGCGTATCTCCCTTAAAAATGTTTATTACAACAACGCTGTCGCGCAGCAGCACTTTGTCTTCATACTCCCTGTAACGGGCGTAAAGCGCATCCACTGTGCTCTCTATTCTTGTTGAATCGTCATAAAAATCTACATGAACCGTCCGTGGAAATTCTACATAAGGAGAATCTGCCTGGTACCTCAACATGTATGGCGCCCGCAGGCGAGCTTTAATTTTTCCATCCTGGCTCATAAAACTCGTAACATCATTGCCTTCTTCGATGGCAGTCTGCTTTTTCATGAACTCGTTCACTTCCCTGATGTCATTCTCACACGATAAAACAAAAAAGCAGCTTGTAATTAAAGCTGCCAGTATTTTAAGATATCGTGAACCTGCTTTCATGCTACTCGTACACCTTCTTGATAAACCAGATATCACTCAGCGTTAAACCAATACCGACCTTAAAATAATT
The DNA here is from genome assembly GCA_016786745.1 of Chitinophagaceae bacterium. Lineage (GTDB taxonomy): Bacteria > Bacteroidota > Bacteroidia > Chitinophagales > Chitinophagaceae > Flavitalea. The sequence continues at coordinate 56,301 of JAEUVS010000032.1, forward strand.
TTCCTGTATTACGTTACTGGTGTTACCGCGTTTTCCAAACTCAAAGGAAGTATTAATGATTGAATACTGGTTAGTGTACGACGGCGGACGCATAGGAAATCCAAAGCCGATGCTGGCTCCCCACATGGGCTGGTCCTGGCCGTTAACATGTACATAATTCCTGCCATAGTTGAAACCCGCGCGGTAAGTTACCCTGTTCCAGTACGATTTGTTTACCGAGGTGGCATCCGGGAGCAGCTGGCCGCCTAAATGAAACATCCATGAATCCTGTACGGCATCCGTTTCATCGAAGAACCTGTAATCGCTCCATTTCGTCTGCGTAAAGTCGGCGCCGACGAGCCACTTATCACCCTTATAAAACATCACGCCAACTCCATATGTCGACGGGTATACGATGTTACCGGAAGTATTGACGTGTTTCACCACATCAATACTATCGATCTGGCCCGTTGTGGCGTTTTGTTCGAAAGTTTTTACAACTTCTTCGCGGTTCGCATGGTAAGTACTTTTCAGGCTACCAAAACCTCCCAGCCGGAACATATCGGTTTTATTGACCTTGATGGTATACTGAAAACCTGCGTTTGCGAATATCCCTCCGAAGTTCGCATTGTTTTCATGAAGCGAAGGGTAGTAGAATACGGAGTCGGTTACAATGTACCGTTTGGTACTGTAATCCTTCGATCCAAATAAGTACCCGACGTTGAAACCCACGCTAAGATTTTTTATGCTGAAGCCGGTTCCGGTGTACACTTCATATGTTCCACCATGCCCCTCAAATAAGGTGCTGATACTATCAGCGGAATTAGGATTAAGTTCATCGCGTTGAATCTTATAGTTGATGCGCGTAACCGGTCTTAAACCTATGTTCATACCCCAGTTCCTGGTTCTGCTTAAAGGAACGCCTAACTGTATATACGAAATGATGGGGCTCACTGAAGAAAACTTGCGCGGAGGATCGAAAACACGTAACGTCCTTGAATCCACTTCCAGCCCAAAATCGAAAGTTGACCTTTTCAATTTCGCATACGAGGCAGGATTATGAAAGTTTACCGAAATCACGTCCGCATACGCCGCCGATACGCCACCTATTCCGCGCGACATAATATTTTGCGACGGAAGCACATCGCCCAGGCCATAACGTGAGTATGGAGAATTGTCGGACTGGGCCTTTACTACACCTGCGGTGAGCATCGTCAATATCCATAAGAGCTTGATTTTCTTACACATTGTTAAGCTCACTAATCGCATACAGGCCTTTGAAGATTAAATTAAGGTCTGCAAATATCTTATTTTTGAGATGGTGGGCAAAATAAGTGGAATCGCCCCCTGTTAATAGCACGTTAAGGTTATTATATTTCTCTGAATATGAATTTATAGTGCCGTCTATTTCCTTCACCATACCCATTAGTACACCGCTTAAAATATTTGTCCGCGTATCGTACCCGATCAGGGGAAAGTTCCAGTCTTTTTTCACTAACGGGAGCTTTGCGGTAAACATTTCGAGCGACTTAAACCGCATTTCCATGCCCGGCGAAATACCACCGCCCATGAATTCTCCTCTCTTGTTAACGAAGTTGTAGGTTATCGCGGTACCCAATCCGATCACCAGGTTGTTCATGCCCGGGAACATCTGAAATGCCGCGACACACAAGGCCAGCCGGTCCGCGCCGATGGTTTCAGGCTTGCCTACCGGCGTGGTTACAGGAATTTTGGAATGATGATCAAGCAGGTGAAACTTACCAGCCCGCGATAACAGCCCCTCGATTTCGGGATTATGATTTGTTACGGAGGAAAGCAGCGACTTCGCCGGCTTGTACTTTTCGATGATATCCCGAATCGTCTCCGTATTATCATTCTCAAGATTGATCACCTCCCTGAATTCCGGGCCGTCGAACACGCCGCATTTTAGGCGCGTGTTGCCAAAATCAAAGCAGAGTGTTACGGAGCCGTGGGCCATGGTAGTAAAACAAAAAGATGAAGAAAATATAAAACACCAGTTCCTGCTGCACCTCAAATGTAGATTCAAAAAGCGACTGGGTCATAAAGTGAATGACGGTCAGCAGCAAAAGAAAATTTTTCGTGGTGAAGGCCCGCCGCAAAACAGTAAACATCATTGAAAGTAATAACACTATTCCCGGTATGCCAGCCATAAGCAGTGACTCCAGGTACTGGTTGTGGCTGTGATAATCACCGATCACGCCCATTTTAAATCCATCATCCTCGTAGCGTTTCAACGTCGCCTGGCGGCCACCCTTGATTCCATAGCCCATTAAAGGACGTTCGCTGATAAGATCACTCACGGCGCTCCACATGTACAACCTTATGGCAATTCCATTCTGGTCATCTTCCTGTCCCTGGTACATCTTGAGCTCTGTAGAAGCAACGCGCCATTTCAAATATGGCAATTGCTTGATGGCCACAATACCCGCTATCACTATTAATGACGTGATGATTATCGATCTCACAAAAAATCCTTTCACATATCCCAGCAGCAGAATAAAAACCATCATCACTACAATCGTGAGAAATATCAGCAACTTCGACGACAACATGAATATCATCAAAAGAAGAAAAACAATTGCGGCACAAATCAATGTGTACCTCGCTGCCGTTTGCTTCTTTCCAAGAAATCCAAAATATAACAACCATGCAATCGAAGCAAGGCAATAGTTAGAAAGAAAAATGGCGTTAAGTCCCATCTGCTCGCCGAGGTACTGGTAATAAAAAACCCTGTAATCGTGCGTAACCTGGTATTCCATGTATGCTTTAACCAGGCAAAGCGCGCAAATTGCGGTGGTCACAATAATGAAAACACCGCACACTTTGTCGATGAACTTTTTTATTTCAATTGGTGCAATTGCCATTACCGGCGGAATAAAAAACAGAACGAGGTAGCGCTCGATATCACGCAAACGGTATCCGCCGCTCGCGTCCCAGAAATGAGAGAGCGCGAGCCACACAAAATAAACCACAGGTATAATCCATGCACGTGATTCTTTCAGCCTGCTGATAGAAACCGACAATGGTTGCTGGAAAACGACCGCGGCTACAAAAAGTATAGTGGCGATGCTGTTCCACTGGTTCTTCATGGGAATAGTGGCCACAGCAAGCCCAAGCGTTGCGTATAGAATTTTGGTCTTAAGGGTCAATATTCAAATCTAAAGGTGAGAGATTCCGGAAATGGCCGTTCAGCTTAACTTTCTTTTTCAACTGTTCCATTTCCATCAACATGGGTAATACTTTCTGCAGGTGTCTTTTCAGGTATTCCTGTCGTTGCAGCTCCCGCATCAATCCCAGAAATTCGTATTCTTCTTCCACTGATAAGCCTGCATGATGAGCAACATCATAAGATGAAAGTTCATCTTCAGGCTTCTTGAAATCTTTGGTGATATTCAACAGGCGGTGTACTTCCTTTACACCCGCAACCACTGATTGCATGAGCCGCGCGTTGCCGTCTTCCATCCTGTTATTCGGATAGTTTACAATGGCCCCGCTGTATAATTTCTCAGGAACTTTTTTAATTACTTCGAGTGTTCTGAATACTTTAATGCCCTGTGTGTTGATATCCATCTCGCCATTCTCATACTCATTCACAATTTCGGTCACTTCAACAAGAGTTCCCATATCCTGCAGCCTGTTATTCAACACAGTTGGAATACCAAACGGCTTTTTCGATTCCATACACTCCCTCACCAGCTGCTTATACCTCGGCTCGAAAATATGAAGATGCAACTTCTCCATCGGGTAAATAACGATGGCAAGAGGAAATATTGGTATGAAATTCGTCATGGCGGTCCTATTGCACAGGTCTGGTAATTAATGCAAGATTAGTTCCTTTTTTCAGCCAGCGGTTCATAAATTTCGCAAAAACCGATTTATTCGACACCGGGTCTTTCCTGCTGTAGGTATAATACTCTATTATCTCAAAATTATTGTTTGCGAGCAGGTATTTCATGCTGCGAACAGCAGGTTCAAAAAGATGATCCGGCGTGCGCGACGCATCTTTCCAACCTGTAGCGAACTGCTTCTTTAGTTTCGCTTTGTAAAACAAATGCTGGGTGCGATTGCCAATGCCATACTTATTGGGGACATTTATTACAAGTATTCCTTTCGGCGTCAACAGCTTCGACGCATGCCTGATCCACTCATTCGGATTCGGAACATGCTCCAGCACGTGACTCATGTGAATGAGTGAAAATTTTTGATCGGGATTGAATTGGTCGAACTGGCCGATATGCACTTTTATACCGAGGTTCTTCTCAACAAATTCTCCCATTTTTACCGATACGTCAATGCCCATCACATTGTCGCCGTAATATTTTTTTGCTGCGAGTAAAAATGTTCCCATCCCGCTGCCTATGTCCAACACTGCTGTCTTCTCTTTATCATATTTCACGATATAGTCAACTTCATTCTGGAACATCTTCAGCGACGACTGGTTGATATTATCCAGGTCGCTCAGTTGAATATTGTCGGCATATTGATAGTATGAAGCGTATGCCGCGTCAATAAAATCCTGGTCGTAAGCGGGCCGGGGATTTGTGTAAATCAATCCGCAATTTCCACACTTCACATAACTGTACTGCAGCTCGCTTCCAAAGCGTTCGTACAATTGCGGAACATTAGCGTTGCAGAAGGGGCAATTCACATATTCCCACTTTTTAGGAATATAAGGCGCTTTGTTCTTTATTTGTGCTTTCAAAATCCCGGACGTTTTTAAAGTTTGCGCAAAAATAACTACTCTGATGAGGCTTTCAGTGGTAATAATAACTTTTAACGAGGAAAAGAATATCGGGCGTTGTATCGACTCTGTCAAAAATGTTGCAGATGAAATAATTGTTGTAGATTCCTGTTCGTCGGATAAAACCGCTGAAATTGCCACATCCAAAGGAGCCATCGTAAAACTCCAACCCTTCCTCGGCTATGTGGAACAAAAGAATTTCGCGCTCGGCGTAGCTTCCAACGATTACGTACTCAGCCTCGACGCCGACGAAGCGCTGGACAAAAAACTTGAAAATGCCATCCTCGCTGTTAAAAACAACTTTCAGTTCAAAGGATACTCAATGAACCGCTGCACAAATTATTGCGGGCACTTCATCCGTCATGGCTCCTGGTACCCTGATAAAAAATTGCGGCTGATCAACAAAAATTTTGCGTATTGGGGTGGCGACAACCCGCATGATAAATTAATCATGAAAGATGAATCCGCAATACAACATCTCAAAGGCGATGTTCTTCATTACTCGTACAACAGCATCGAAGAACATGCGCTCCAGAATAATAAATTCAGCACCATTTCGGCAGAAACTTATTTTAAACGCGGCAAGCGAACGAACATTTTCAAAATGGTTGTTCATCCTTTCTGGGCATTTTTTCTTGGGTACATTTTACGTGGCGGTTTTTTAGACGGCTACCACGGATTTGTAGTCGCGGTACATGTTGCGCATCTGAGCTTTCTTAAACATGCAAAACTTTATCTAAAACAAATAAAGGCCGAATGAACCTGCCATCATTGCGAGACATAGAGAATGGAGATTTGAAAGCGCTTTCGCGTTCAATATCGCTGATAGTAAATGGTCGTGATGATTTTTTACTCACAGAGCAGCCCGTATTTCAAAAAATTCCGGTTATCGGGATCACAGGTCCCCCGGGTGCTGGCAAAAGTACGCTCACGAATAAACTTATCGGCCAGTATGTGCTGGCAGGCGATAAAGTTGCGGTGTTGTGTGTCGATCCGTCGTCACCATATACCAATGGCGCCATCCTCGGCGATCGTATCAGGATGCCCGAATGGTACGACCATCCGCAGGTCTATATAAGATCACTCGCTACACGTGGGTCGCTCGGTGGCTTACCTCATAGAGCCGACGCCGTGATCAACCTGCTAAAACATGCCCCGTTCGATTCAATAATAGTCGAAACAGTAGGTGTGGGACAGAATGAAATTGAAATTGCTTCACTCGCCGATATCACGATTGTAGTACTTGTTCCTGAAAGTGGTGATGATGTTCAGCTGATGAAGGCGGGGCTAATGGAAACGGGCGACATCTTTGTGGTAAATAAATGCGACCGGCCCGGTGCCGATGAATTTGCAAAAAATATCCGGGAGATGCTTCACGCATCATCATCAAGAGACAAGAAAGTGGTGAAAACAATTGCCACTACCAACACCGGCATTACCGAGTTGTTTAACCTGATAAGAGAAGAGGATTAGATTAATCGCGGTTGTTCTTCCACCATTTATAGCCAATATAGCTAAGGATGAGGAATGGTGCGGCTGCAAGATAGATGATACCCCCGTTTAACCCCCTGGCTGCATCTTCTCCAAGTTGGGAAGCCGTTTTTGAACATATAGAGCATTGTGCGAAGCTCACAACATGCACCAGCACCGCAACAAGAGAAAGCACTGCTATTTTTATTCGCTGCTTCATCTGTTTCACCCTGTAAAGTTAAGCATTACTGCGCTGAAGCAAGGCTCTTTTGCACTTTCTTCCGCTCTTCTTCTGAAAGAATAACTTTTCTCAGGCGGATTATTTTAGGGGTAACCTCTATGCACTCGTCCTGCTGTATATATTCCATACATTCTTCAAGTGTCATGAGTGTTTTCGGAGCGATCCTTACTGCATCGTCGCTGCCACTTGCCCTGTGGTTGGTGAGTTTTTTGGCCTCGGTGGCGTTTACCACGAGGTCGCCGGGTTTTATATGTTCGGCGATGATCTGGCCGGCATAAACTTCTTCTCCTGGGTCAACGAAAAATGTACCGCGATCCTGGAGTTTATCGATAGAGTAGCCTGTAGTTCTTTCCTGGTTTTTCGAGAGTAGCACGCCATTGTTTCGGCCGGGAATGTTGCCCTTCCATGGTTTGTACTCAATAAAACGGTGAGCCATTACTGCTTCGCCTGCGGTGTTGGTAAGCATCTGGCTCCTCAAACCAATCAGCCCTCTCGAAGGAATTTCAAACTCAAGATGCTGCATTTCGCCTTTGCTTTCCATCACTGACAATTCACCTTTACGCTGCGTAACAAGGTCAATCACTTTTCCGCTGAATTCCTGCGGAACATCAACAACAAGGTTTTCATAGGGTTCGTGCTTCTTGCCGTTAATTTCTTTTACTATCACTGTCGGTTGCCCTACCGTTAATTCGAATCCTTCCCTGCGCATTGTTTCAATCAATATACCGAGATGAAGGATACCACGTCCATATACCAAAAAGCTATCAGCGCTGTCGGTGTCTTCCACCCTGAGTGCAAGATTTTTTTCGGTCTCCTTCATCAGCCTGTCCCTCAGGTGCCTTGATGTCACAAATTTTCCATCGCGGCCAAAGAACGGAGAGTTGTTAATGCTGAAGAGCATACTCATTGTAGGCTCATCCACGCTGATGGAAGGCAATGCTTCCGGATTTTCCTGGTCGGCGATAGTATCGCCGATGTTAAATTCTTCAAGTCCAACCACCGCGCATATATCGCCCGCCTGTACTTCAGTGGCTTTTTTCTTACCCATTCCTTCGAAAGTGTATAACTCTCTCACTTTCGATTTTTTTATTGTGCCATCGGCCTGAACCAGCGCAATGTTTTGTCCTTCCTTTATAGTGCCCCTCGATACTTTTCCTACCGCTATTCTTCCGAGGAAAGACGAGTAGTCGAGAGAAGTGATTTGAAGTTGAAGGTTACCCTCGTTTACTTTCGGCTCCGGCACATATTGCAGGATAGCATCGAGCAACGGCGTAATGCTGTCGGTCGGTGTAAGGGAAGTGTTCATCCAACCCTGTTTCGAGGATCCGTAAATGGTGGGGAAATCAAGTTGTTCTTCTGTAGCGTCGAGATTAAAGAATAGTTCGAACACAGCATCATGCACTTCATCGGGGCGGCAATTAGGCTTGTCGACCTTGTTGATCACCACGATAGGTTTCAGGTTGAGGTGAAGCGCTTTCTGGAGAACGAAGCGTGTTTGGGGCATCGGTCCTTCAAATGCATCTACGAGCAGCAACACACCATCCGCCATTTTAAGAACGCGTTCTACTTCTCCCCCAAAGTCGGAGTGGCCGGGAGTGTCGATCACATTGATCTTAACGCCCTTGTATTCTACCGCGGCATTCTTGCTGAAAATGGTGATCCCTCTTTCTCTCTCCAGGTCGTTGCTATCCATGATCAGCTCTCCGGTGTCCTGGTTCTCCCTGAACACCTTTGTGGCATGCAAGATCTTGTCTACCAACGTGGTTTTACCGTGGTCAACGTGGGCAATAATGGCTATGTTCCTGATATTCATAATTTCGAGGCGCGAAGGTACATCAAATCAGCGGTAGGAGCAAGGGATTAACTCATATTTAAACAGCAAAAATGAAGAGGGGAAAGTGGTGGTTATATGCCATCTTGATACTCATAATCGTTTACCTCATGGGTCCACGACCGGCTGACCCGGTATACGACAAAAAACTTCCTGAAGTTCCGTCTGCCGCCAATCTCGACACTTACATCAACCAGCACGAATCGCAGCATAAACTGCGCCCGGATAATGAAGCAAGAATTGTGTGGGCCGATTCTTCAAAAAGCATCACGGATTATTCAATCCTTTACCTGCATGGTTTTTCAGCATCGCAGGGCGAAGGCGATCCCGTGCACAAAGACATCGCTAAAAAATATCATTGCAATCTCTACCTGTCGCGACTTGCCGAACATGGCATCGACACAACAGAAAAATTGCAGAACCTTACAGCAGATAAGCTCTGGGAGTCAGCCAAGGAAGCTTACGCCATCGCATCGAAAATAGGTCGCAAAGTAATAGTCGTGGGTACATCGACCGGCGCCTCACTGGCCCTTATGCTTGCAGCGAATTACCCGCAGGTACATTCCCTGGTATTGCTATCTCCAAACATCGAAATCTTCGACTCTAACGCGTGGATACTTAACAACCCCTGGGGACTGCAACTGGCAAAACTGATTAACGGATCGCCATACATTATTTCGCAGGATACGCGGCCCATCTACAAACAGTACTGGAGCTACGGATACAGAATCGAATCGGTTGTGCAGCTCGAAGAAATGCTTGAATCGGCAATGAAACCCGGGTTATTTAAGAAAGTTACTCAACCCGCGCTCATGCTCTATTATTACCGCGACGAAATACACCAGGATAGCGTTGTAAAAGTTGACGCTATGCAAAAAATGTTCAGCGAGTTGGGAACTCCTGCCGATAAAAAACGCGCAGTACCCATACCAAATGCCGGCAATCATGTTATTGGATCCTACATCAAATCAAACGATGTAGCTGCCGTTGAAAAGGAAATCGAAAAATTTATTGACGAAGTGCTGCGAATTAAATAATCCTTATCCATGCGGAAATTTCTTTATCTCATCAATCCTATCTCCGGCACCAAGAAAAAATCTTTGCTCAAAAAAACGATTGAGCAGAAAACTTCCGCAAAAAATATCCCATTCGAAATAACTGAAACACGTCGCGACGCCAACTACTCGTTTTTGAAAGAAAAAATATTGTCAGAAAAAATCACCGATGTTGTTATTTGCGGAGGCGACGGCTCCGTGAGCACAATCACTTCGTTTTTGCTCGACGTTCCTGTGAACATCGGGATTATTCCCACCGGCTCGGGCAATGGGCTTGCTTTCGCAGCCGGCATTCCCTATTCAACAACGCGGGCGCTCGATATTATTTTTGCCGGTTCACCTGCTTTTGTGGACGGATTCTGGATAAATGATAAATTTTCGTGCATGATGTGCGGCATCGGCTGCGACGCACAGGTGGCACACGAATTCGCGAATAGAAAAGTACGCGGACTAAAAACCTACCTGCAACTCTCCGCAATGCATTTCTTCAAAGCAAAGCCTTTCAATTTCACCATTAAAACGAAGGATTTCTCCACGACCGTCGATGCTTTTTTTATTACGATTTCTAATAGCAACCAGTTTGGCAACAACATTACTATTGCCCCGAAAGCCAGTTTAAGCGATGGTCGCTTTGATATTGTGATTGTAAAGAAAATGCACAAGCTCATGTTGCCCTTTGCATTGCTGCGGCAGATTTCCGGTAACAATACGATCGAAGAATTGAAAAATTACAGGAACAATAAGAACATCGTTTATTTCCAGGCAAGCGAAGCCACTATCGTCAACAACAGCAACGCTCCCTTGCATATAGACGGTGAACCCGAGCCTTTCACAGAAAATATAAAACTGAAAATTTTGCCTAACGCGTTCCGGCTATTGCAACCTTCCGTGTAGCCTGCGGCGCATCAAGAAGTTTCGTAAACTGATCGAAACATTTGTTGTTGTTGTCGTGGTACAACGCCTCGTGAATGTTCCATTTCTCTCTTTCTGTTAAATGAAAACTCAAAGCGGCGCCCGCGTCTTCCTTCAACGGCGCATACTGGAACGTTATCTTATGAAAACCTTCGCCCATCACGTCCTGGGTAAGACTGATCAAATCATTCTGATTATAGTCCTGCATCTTGTACCAGTTGTATTGAAGGATGAGAAACGGTTTTGTAAACAGCTCAGTGATTTCACTAGATTCATAAGGATGATCCCACCCACCTACTACCCTGTCGCGTATCTGGATAAGTACTACTCCCGACGTATTTTCTTTAATCCAGTCTTTAAAAACCTGCACAAACCTTACAATGGTTTCCGGTCCATAATTGTCGCGAAGTCCTGCATCCATTACATCAATAACCGGCTCGCTTGGCAGCCAGACGTTGGGCAAAACGTATGGAAATGTCGCGTTCATGCGCAATGCGGTCAGCAATCGCATGTTCATGGGGTCCTGTTTGGCGAAGAGCGCCTGGAAGTCTACCGCATCCGGTTCCATCTGAGTGATTAATGAAGTATCCTGTACCGGCTTCATCATAAAGCTTACCGGCTGCGTGCTAAGAATCATTTTCTTTCCATCGCGCGTTACCACCGAATTGAAAATCATCAGCGGAATCCTCGCGTTTCGTTCATCAACTTCAATATCCCTGAACTGCCTGTTCATTAAACCGCGCGTATTTTGGTCGAGCTTTTGCTCAAACGCATAGCCCCGGTCCTTCACATACTCATATTCTCCTACCCTGAACTTCTGCGCAGGCGATGCGATATCGCGCGCCACAAAGGAAGTAAAGATGGCATTGAGAAGATCGCGGGAAATATCTTCTGAATATTTTTTATCGAGAGGATTGAAACCATTTTGTTGCTGGTTCACCAGTTCACGATAGTAAGACGCACCCAACATTCCACCCGACGCACCCGTAATCAGGAACGTTTTATCCATCAGTGATCCGCCACTCAGACTGTCGAGCCGTTGAAGCACATTTAACGTAAATGTCGCGCTGCGGTTGCCGCCACCGCTTGTACTGATCATGTACATATAGGGCCTGTCTTCTTTTTGTTTGTTCTTCCACCTGTTGAGAATGGCAATCATATTCTGCTTGTCCTTCTCGATCTTCTCGCCGGTGCTGAGGTCGCGCAACATTTGCATGCTGTACTCCGGTCGCTGTTCGGTGTTTTGGTAGTTAAGTCCATAGGCCCTGTTGCTCGGATCAATTACATTATACCGGTAAAGAATATTTAACACCACGATAAACACTAACAATACAGGTATGCTCCAGTTTTGCAGGAAGTATGAAAATGCCCCGGAGATGGCAATAAGTATCGCGAAGAAAATAGTAATACCTGCGGCCGCGGGCAATTGGAAATATGGACTGTCGAGCCAGAAACCTATAAAAATTAAAAACAGGAACGAAATAAAAATGCTGACAACCGCAGCGAAATGGTGACGGTTAAAAATCGCCTCCACAAATTCCCTGCTGTAGTGTGTTACATCGCGTGTCTTTTTCAATCCGAGTCGTGCGTTCAGGTACCATTGCACGTTTATTACCCTGCTTTTGATGATTCTTGTTTCAGTGGGCCTGAACATCTCCTTAAATAATTTCGGATTGCTCATTACCGGTGCAAGGGTGCGGATAATATTTCTGTCGGCCCTGAAGAAGTACAGGAATGAAATGGCCAGCAGCACAATCATCCCGACAATAAATCCAAGTGTAAAGAGAATGATTTCAGAAACGGGCATTAATTCTTTGTAACGCGCGAAGTGCATCGTTTCGAAAAAATAATACACGAGGAATATCAACGGAATTACCGAGTTGTTGATACAGTATTTGAGAAAGGGATTTGATGTTGTAGCCAAAAACCTGAAGTGCCTGCTGAACAGGATGAAAGTCGTAATGTTCCAGCTCATGATGAATATCGCAATCGCGACTCCCATTATACAAGCGCTCGCCATATTGACTTCACCAAGATATTCAGGAGCCAGGAAGAGTGAATCGGCGCCATAACTATTCATGAATCTGCCTCCCACCGTGCTGAACAACAGGAACCAGAACAACAGTAACACCTGGAACCTTTTGAAGTGCAGGAGCACGAGCTGTATCGGGAACGAATGATATAGTCCGGTAATGAATGCTTTCATGGCCGAGGTCTATTCTAAAATAATAAAACTTATTATCTTCTCCTAACTACATAGAACAGGGCAACAAAGGTTAATGCAAGTACAATGCCCGCTACCTGGTGCAACTGCGCGAGCCACTCGAAGGCTCCCCAATGATTCGGCACTATACGCGGACTTGTTACCAGTGAAAAAATTCCCAGGAGCACCTGAACGGTTACCAGCACCAGCGGTAGCGCCTTTACCTGGTTAAACGTTTTAGAGGGCGACTTTGTTCGAAACAATTTGACGGACAGTATGCAAATGAGCAGGAATATGACGTAAGCAAGATTCCTGTGGACAAAATGGATGGTAACCTTGTTTTCGATGAAATTGAAAAGGAAGGGTGTATCCCTGAAAGTAGCATCAGGAAAGAAGCTGCCATTGATATCGGGCCACGTTGGTGCGGCAGTGGCGCCTTTATGTCCCGCCATCAGCGCACCGAATATCAGCTGAATGATTATAAGCAACAGCGTCCATCCAACTAAGGAATTCAGTCGCCGGGAAATGAGCTGGTCGTTTTGGGGAACCACCAGTTCGAGATAAAACCAGAGTGCATAGGCAATGAGCACGAAAGCGAAAATGAAATGCAATGCGAGCCGCGTAGGCGCCACATAAACCGCATCGCCTTCGAGTCCGCTCATCACCATTATCCAGCCGACAGCGCCCTGTAGCGCGCCCAGCAGGAATAAAATGATTAACGGCCTCTTCATCTGCGGCGCGAGGAGCTTCTTCCAACTGAGATAAACGAAACCAATAATAAAAACAACTCCTATGAGCCGCGCCCAAAGGCGATGGAACCATTCCCAGAAATAAATGAATTTAAAATCGCTTAATGTGAAGTCGATATTCAGCAGCTGAAACTGCGGGGTCTGCCTGTATTTATCAAATTCGCGGATCCACGACTGTTCACTGAGAGGAGGGAGCGACCCGGTAATCACATCCCACTCGGTGATAGATAATCCCGAACCGGTGAGTCGTGTAACTCCCCCGAGAATCACCTGCACGATGAGCATAACCACTCCGATACCTATCCATATAGCCACAGGCCTCGACGTGTTCGAATTGGAGCCAATCACATCGTTATTCATTCGGCGCAAAGATAATGTGTATAACTTCTGTTGACGTTCAAAAACGCCAATTATTACTTTTGGCCAAACTTCACAGGTTGCTGAAAGTAAATTACCAGACTGAAAGGCTTGAGGCAGGTTGCGATGAGGCTGGAAGAGGATGCCTTGCCGGTCCTGTGTTTGCCGCAGCGGTAATTGTTCCCCCCGATTTTTATCACCCCCTTCTTAACGATTCGAAGCAGGTTGAAGAAGAAGTACGCAACGAACTTCGCGTTTTTATCCAACAGCATGCAGTCGCTTACAGCGTTGCACAGGTTGATCACGAAGAAATAGACAGGATAAACATTCTTAAAGCGTCTTTTAAAGCGATGCACCTGGCGCTCGACAGCCTGAAAGGAAAACGCCCTCGGCTTTTACTGATAGACGGGAACCGGTTCACCAAATACCGCCGCACAAAACATGAATGTATCATCAAGGGCGACGGCCTCTATGCTTCCATCGCCGCCGCAAGCATACTTGCCAAAACGTACCGCGATGACTATATGAGAAACCTTCATAACGATTTTCCGCAATACAAATGGTACACCAATAAAGGCTATGGCACAAGGGAACACCGCCGGGCTATCGCCATGCACGGACCATCACCTTACCACCGCCGCTCCTTCAACTGGTCGCTCGATGTGGTGAACGAAACAGATGAAGATTAAATTCACCGCATGCCAACCCAGAACCCGTTATTTCAAAAATTTTTTCCCGAAGATTTTTCTATTGAAACACTGCGCGCGATTATTCGCCCGATGAAACCGGGGGACTACGAAGCATTTGTTTCACTCCAACGCACTGCCGACACATTTAAATATTTCACAAAAGATATTAGTATCGACTCCGAATTGAAGCAATGGGTAGATGATGCGCTTCGCGAAAAAGCTGAAGGAAAAAGAATGCCCTTCACCATTACCGATCGTGATACAAATGAAATTTGCGGCAGCATGAGCTATGGCAACATCTCCTTTTTCGATCAGCGTGTTGAAATAGGATGGAGCTGGCTCGCTAACAACTATATCGGAATGGGAGTTAACATGCCTGTAAAATTCGCGTTGTTGTCGTACGCATTTGAAGTGATGAAAATGGAGAGAGTAGAAGCGAAGACAGATTTTTTAAACGAACGCGCAAAAGCCGGTTTATTAAAGATCGGGATGATACCCGAAGGTGTACTACGCAGCCACATGCTGATGCCGGATGGACGCCGACGCGACAGTGCATACTATAGTATATTAAGGGATGAGTGGCCGGAAAGAAAAAAGATATTTTTTTCGCATTTGTTATAATATTATAACACCTCTCCTTTTTCCCTTCTCCCCTCTGCTAATGAACCGATTCCCACGCTCCCAATCCATGACGCGTTACGACAGGCTCTTCACCTGTGCAGTCGATGATTGTAGAAGGCAATATTCCGCCTATGCCACCGTCAATAACCAGGTCAACCTGCTTGTGGAATTTGTCATAGATCAATGCGGGGTCGGTGTACTCCTCTACCATTTCACCGGGAAGCGAAACGCTCAATATAGGATTACCCAGCGTTCTAACTATCGAAAGCGCGATGTTGTTATCCGGTATGCGCAAACCGACCGTATTCTTCTTATTCTTCAGCAATTTCGGCACTTCTTTGCTGGCCTGTAAAATAAAAGTATATGGGCCGGGCAGATGGTATTTTAACATCCGGTAGGTGACGGTTGGGATTTGCCTGATATATTTGCTCATCTCGCTGAGATCGGAACACACGAACGAAAGTTGCGCTTTCAGCGGGTTGATGTTTTTTATGCGGCAAATCCTTTCGATAGCTTTTTGCTGGAAGATGTCGCAGCCCAGTCCGTAGATGGTATCTGTAGGATAAACGATCACCCCACCCTTTCGCAAAATTTCCACTGCCTTAGCAATGTTTCGGGGCTGCGGATCCTGTGGATGAATGGGTAAGAACATATGCACAATTTAATATTAACTTTGCGTAAATTTTTTCAAAATGCGTTTACTACCTATTGAAAAAATAGGAGAGATAAGTGACCATGAGTTCAAAATGAACTACTACAAACCGAATAAACCGGTTGTTCTTACACAGCTTGCAAAAAAATGGCCAGCTTATCAAAAATGGAACTGGGATTATTTCAAAAATATAGTTGGCGATAAACAGGTCGGCATTTATAACAACACAAAAAGCGACGCGTATACACCGGTAAACAAGGCCGATGATTACATCTCCTTCGGAGACTATATCGACATGGTGCGCAAAGGTCCGGCCGAGTGGAGAATATTCTTATTCAACATTTTCAGTCACGCCCCGCAAATTACGCGCGATTTTATATGGCCGGAAAACCTGATGAAGGGATTCGTGAAACGTGCACCCATGCTATT
This sequence comes from Chitinophagaceae bacterium, assembly GCA_016786745.1. Classification (GTDB taxonomy): domain Bacteria; phylum Bacteroidota; class Bacteroidia; order Chitinophagales; family Chitinophagaceae; genus Flavitalea. The sequence continues at coordinate 72,251 of JAEUVS010000032.1, forward strand.
TGTTGGAGGCTCTACCAGCATCACACACATGCATTTCGATATTGATATGTCGCACATCCTGCACACCCAGTTTGCGGGACGAAAGAAAGTGTTGATGTTTCCCTACAACGAGCAATACAAGCTTTACCGCAAACCGTTCGAGGTGCTCAGCATGGCCGACTTCAGTAACTACCACCAGGAAAACGGCAAACCTGATTATGAAAAGTTTCCCGCGATCAAGCTTGCTAACGGTTACGAGGTAACGCTGGATCATGGAGATACTCTTTTTATGCCGGCAGGTTACTGGCACCATATGGAGTATATCGACAGCGGGTTTGCGATGAGCTTAAGAGCGGTTCAAAGAAATATTCCCGGGCTCGCTAAAGGAGTCTGGAACCTGCTCGGGATGCGCAACATAGACACTTTAATGAAGAAGACCGCGCCGCACTGGTGGTACGATTTCAAAAAAGAAAAAATCTATAAAGCAGCTGAGAAAGAGCTCGCTTATAGTAAGTAACGCACTAAGACATAGATCAATAAATAAAAAATGTTTGAAATTTTGTTGATTTATTAACCAAACGTCTTTACTTTTACCCGGCCGCTGATGGTTTATGCAACAATAAGCCGAAAAGCAAGCAAAATATCCAATTCACTGAATAGCCGCCAAATCCTCTTTGCTTAAGTTTGAGTAATTGTATTTTTCGATAAATCCGTTAACGAGAGTTAACTAATTATACCTTCTTTCTTTTTGTGGTTTCAGAGGTAAGCACAGGCCGGCGATTTTCATCGCTGGCATTTTTTTGTCAGTAAGTTTGATGAAAAAGAAAAACAGAAAGAGAAAGAGTGTTGGCGCTCTTCGCTCTCTTTCTCCGCTCTATAATATTGTCCAGGTTTCGTTACCCCTCAGAAGTTTATCAAGGTCGCCTTTGCCTTTAGTTGCAACCACTTCTTCTATCTGCAGGTTAAGAACATCTTCATAAGTGGGCCTGTCGGTTTCGTAGAATACGCCGAAAGGCCGCGGCAAATGTCCTTCGATGCGGGGATCTTCAAACATTCTTACAAGGATTTGTCCTTTGTAAAAATCGCGTTCGTCGTGTATCCAAAGGTCGCTGGGAGAATGACCTTCACTCAATTCTATTACAATCGGTTTGAAGCCGTCGAGTTTGATTCCTTTGTTTTGCTGAGCTCCGAATATCAGCGGCTTTCCCTGCTCAAGGAAAAGCGTTTCATCGGGCTTTGATGATTTCTCGGTGAATATTTCAAAAGCGCCGTCATTGAAGATGTTACAGTTTTGATAGATTTCAAGGAACGAAGCGCCCTTATGCTGGTTTGCGCGAATGAGCAGTTGCTGCAGGTGTTTCGGATCGCGGTCCATTGTGCGGGCGATAAATGTGGCGTCCGCACCCATTGCAAGGGCCAGTGGGTTAAACGGATGATCCACGCTTCCAAAAGGGGTAGACTTCGTCACCTTCTTTGATTCTGATGTAGGTGAGTACTGTCCTTTTGTGAGACCGTATATCTGGTTGTTGAATAAAAGAATGTTGATGTCGAAATTTCTTCTGAGCAGGTGCATCGTGTGATTACCACCGATGCTGAGTCCATCACCATCGCCCGTTACCACCCACACGCTGAGTTCGGGTCTTGATGCCTTTAACCCCGAAGCAATGGCGGTTGCCCTTCCGTGAATGGAATGCATGCCATAGGTGTTCATGTAATAGGGAAAGCGGCTGCTGCAGCCGATACCTGAAATAATCACAATGTTCTCTCTCGGAATACCCAGGCCCGGCATCACCTTTTGTACCTGGGCGAGAATAGAATAGTCGCCGCATCCGGGACACCAGCGTACCTCCTGGTCGGTGGCGAAATCTTTTGGGGTAAGCGTAGGGACGGAAGTCTTCAATACTTCACTCATAGTGCAAAATTACATCAAATATCGACTGAATCATATACAACGACCTTCTGCCAAAGATCTTTGCATGTTTCCACGAAATTCAAATGTATCGGATCAGTCTGGTAACTCTCTTCCGCAGCCTTATCATCAAAGATCAGCATCCACGAAATAGAATAAGAGGTATCTATTACGTCGCGATTTGTATCCGCAGGTTTACCTATATGAAACGATTTGATTGTCTTAACCTTACTCAACTTTTGCAATCCTTCAATTAGCTTCTGACGATCAGTTTCGCCCGAGGGATTTTTAAGCCAGAAATAAACGTGATGAATGAACATGCTTTTTGCCATCGTACCGGTAAAATTATTTGTTGCAAATATACCGGTTGAACCGGCAATCGCCACTTTACCCGTGTTCGAAATGAAATCCCTGCGTGTTTGGTTGCTCATGGTAAAATTTTGTTATAAATAAAATTACAACGGATATTTTCCATCAGCGATAAGTTTTTCAGCAATTCTTCTTTTGGCAGCTTTTGTGTTAACCGGGGCGGCTTTTGTAAACCGTTTGATACCCATCAGCATCATCCGGTGCTCGTCTCCTTCTGCGAAGGCGTTAACGGCGTCTTTCGCGCTTTTGCTAATTCTGTCGGCAGCGTCGTAGAGGTATGTTTGAACGATGTCTTTTTCAAAAGCCATCGCCTGTTCCCCTTTTTCGGCAGTAAGCTTCATCAATCTCAGCAACGCGCTTTCTGCATTGTAGGTTTGTATCGCCATATCCGCGACGTTCATCAGTATTTCCTGTTCGCTTTCCAGCTTCATCATTAATTTCTGAACGGCTGCACCGGCAGTAAGCAGGATGGTTTTCTTGAAATTCGAAACCAGCTTCTTTTCCTCCGAGAACGCCTCATCTGAACCATTTCCGAAATCAGGTATGCTCATTAATTCCTTCGAAACATTCATCGCAGGGCCCATAATATCGAGTCGTCCTTTCATAGCGCGTTTCAGCACCATGTCTACAATCAACAACCTGTTGATTTCATTTGTGCCCTCAAATATCCTGTTGATCCTGCTATCGCGGTAAGCGCGCGAGATAATATATTCTTCGCTAAACCCATTCCCTCCATGAATCTGTACACCTTCATCAACCACTAAGTCCAACATCTCACTCCCCGACACTTTAAGTATCGCGCACTCTATCGCATATTCTTCGGCGGCGCCGAGTAGTGCTTCATTAAAAGGTTTTCCTGCTTCAATCATTTGCTTTTCCTTCTCATCTATCCACATGGCGGTGCGGTAAAGCGAACTTTCATTCACCCACAGTTCGATCGCCATCTCCGCGATCTTGCCCTTTATCGCGCCGAAATTCGCAATGGGTTGTTTGAACTGCTCTCTCGTAAGCGCATATTCAATTGCGGTACCGGCAGCGCGCTTCGCTCCTCCCAGTGCGGCAGCACAAAGTTTGAGCCGACCGATGTTTAAAATATTAAAGGCAATTACGTGGCCCTTGCCAACTTCGCCGAGCACATTTTCTACAGGCACTTTACAGTCCTGAAAGTATAGCTGAACTGTTGAAGAACCTTTTATTCCCATCTTGTGTTCTTCTGGTCCGCGGGAGAAACCTTCAAAATCTTTTTCAACGATAAAGGCGGTAAACTGGTTGCCGTCTACCTTGGCAAATACTGTATATATATCCGCAAATCCGCCGTTCGTGATCCAACACTTCTGACCGTTAAGCAGGTAATGTTTTTTATCGGCGCTCAATACTGCGGTTGTTTTTGCGCCAAGCGCATCACTGCCGCTGTTCGGTTCCGTTAAACCATATGCACCCTTCCATTCGCCCGTACAGAGCTTGGGAATATATTTCTGTTTCTGTTGCTCGTTTCCGAAATATAAAATCGGCAGTGTGCCGATACCGGTGTGCGCCGCAACGGCCACGGAAAACGAGAATCCACCACCCAGGCCTTCGTTCACAAGCGTGGATGTGATGAAGTCCTTTCCGAGTCCCCCGAATTGCTCAGGAATCGACACGCCAAGCAATCCCTGTTCACCGGCTTTGTCAATCAGCGAAGGCATCAGGCCCTGCTCAAGTTTATCTATGCGATCTATAATGGGTATTACTTCGGTGTCGAGGAAGTTGGCGCACATGTCCTTCACCATCTTCTGTTCCTCATTGAAATGCTCGGGGATGAATGTGTCTGCCACATCACCTTCACTTATCAGCCACTCCGCACCTTTGATCGATTTGTTTTGTGTTGTAGTGTTCATGAGGTTTTGTTTAAAAAGGTTACTCGAAAAATTATTCTTAAACTGTTATTGTTAAACGACTGCTATTTCAAATTATCATAGACTTGCTGAAGAATTTCCTTGCATAAATTGATGTTGTCGGCCGGTATTCCTGTAAGGGCCTCATTGAGTGTCTGTTCCGCCAACTGCATCGTCTGATCCTCCATTTTTACCCCCTGGCGCGTAAGGAAAACCAGGTTTATACGCCTGTCCGATTCCGATGGCACCCGTTTTACCAATTGCAGCTTCTCCAGGTTGTCCACCAGCCGGGTGATGCTCGGCTTATCCCTGAACGTTTGCTGGCAAAGCTCCTGCTGACTGCTGCCATCCTGTTTCCACAGCTGGTATAATACGCTCCACTGTTCTATCGTGAGGTTTAAACCGGCGGCGTTGAACTTTTTTTGCAGCCGCCGCGCTATCGCGATAGATGCTTTACCCGTAATAAAGCTGTAGAGTTCGCCTTTTTTAAATTGGTTGTTTGGCATATAGTTGTTTATACAACTATTCAAACCTAATCAATTTTTGTGTACTTTCCAAGCGTCCGATATGGCTATTTTCCTCCTTATATTCCTTGTTTTATTGCTGATTTACAGCTTTCTGATTGATTTTTACAGGAGGGGATGGAAGGGAGTGCCAATACATAAAATTGAACCTTCAAACGATATAAAAGTATCTGTCATCATCGCCGTTCGAAACGAAGAGGATAACATCCCCGGCCTGCTGAAATGTTTGAATGAACAGGATTATCCGAAAGACAAATATGAAGTGATCATCGCCGACGACTCGTCGACCGACAACACTTTCATGGTAGTTAGTAATATTTATTTTGACTATTTATCAAAGATTGCCCTGAAGCTCGAGGGCAGCGGTTCGAAAAAAGAGGCGCTGCAGGCATGTATCACGGTGGCCAGCGGTGAGATGATTATTGCAACGGATGCAGACTGCAGGATGGGTTCTTCATGGATCAGCGCATATGTGTCTTTTTATAAAAAAACAGGCGCACAATGCATTGCCGCTCCTGTAAAGATGGATTGGGACAACTCGTTGCTGCAAATTTTTCAAACCCTCGACTTCCTCGCGATGCAGGCCATCACGGGTGCGTCAGTGTCCCGTCGCTTTCATACGATGTGCAATGGGGCGAATTTCGCTTACACAAAACAGGCATTCATTGAAGTAAATGGCTTTGAGGGAATAGATCGTATTCCATCCGGCGACGACATGCTGCTGATGCACAAAATTTCCGTTGCTTATCCAGGTAAAGTGATGTACATGAAAAATCCCGAGTCGGTTGTGTTTACGAAAGCCGAATCGTCATGGAAAAGCTTTTTTCACCAGCGCATTCGGTGGGCGAGCAAGGCTGTTCACTATAAAGACAGAAAAATTTTCTATGCTTTAGTATTAACCTATCTGGTGAACGTATGTTACCTCATCCTTGGCATTGCTTCGTTTTTTGATGTGCGCTGGCTCTCATTCTTTTTACTTTTATTGATAGCGAAAATCCTCATTGAATTCCCCTTTATAAACGCTGCAGCAATTTTTTTCAATCAGCAACAACTGATGAAATTCTTCCCATTTCTTCAGCCGCTGCACATTCTTTATGTAATAATAGCAGGATGGTTCGGCAGGTTTGGTTCATACGTCTGGAAATCGCGAACCATAAAAAATAGCGGAAGCGGGAACCTCGTAAAGCAGTAATTTCAAAAATGGCCCATCTCTCGAACCAACGCCATCCCTGGCGAAGGCTTAAAAAAAATAAAGCCGCTTTAGCGGGCATGGCCATCATTGTAATCAGCTTTTTTATCGCGGTGTTCGCGTACCTCATTAGTCCTGACGGCTCCCCGAATGCTAACCGCATGATTCTTGAAATCGGTGGAAGAAAGCCAGGCTTCTCGCAACGATTTCTGTTGCTGCCTAAAGAAGGCGTGATTGAAAAGGAAAGCTTCTTTGACAAACTTATAAACGGCGAACGCGACCGTTTCGATTTCGTTCCCATAGTAGCCGCGTTCATACAAACCGAGGACAGCGTAATCGTAAAAAAATACATTGACGACGGGATCACTGACCGTGTAGCGTATCCAATAGCGGTTTTCAAAGGCGACAAGCCTATGGCAGTAAACAAAAAGTTTTATCTCGGTACCGACAAATATGGCCGTGATATTTTAAGCAGGCTGATCATCGGGGTTCGTGTGAGCCTTGCCGTTGGAATTGTTACTGTGCTGCTCTCGCTATTGATCGGGGTTTTTCTTGGCGCCGTTGCCGGATACTTTCGCGGTCGCACCGACGATATCATCATGTGGTTCATTAACGTGGTATGGAGCATCCCGACGCTATTGCTTGTGTTTGCTATTACACTTGTGCTGGGAAAGGGATTCTGGCAGGTGTTCATCGCAATCGGGCTTACCACATGGGTGAATGTTGCGAGGCTTATCCGCGGCCAGGTAATGGGCATTAAAGAACTTGAATTTGTGGAAGCCGGCAGAGCGCTTGGATTTTCATCCGCACGAATAATTGTCCGGCACATTCTGCCGAATGTAATGGGACCAGTGATTGTAATCGCCGCTTCCAATTTCGCAACTGCTATTGTTATTGAGGCGGGACTTAGTTTTCTGGGCGTCGGTGTACAACCACCTCAACCGAGCTGGGGTTTAATGATAAAAGAGAATTATAATTTCATCATCACGCAAAATCCGATGCTTGCGCTCGCTCCTGGCTTCGCGATCATGATACTCGTACTTGCGTTCAATATGCTGGGAAATGGCCTGCGCGATGCGTTGCAGGTAAAAGGCTAACTCTGCGTATATACCTGCGCGTTTCTCGAGAAACTTTCTTCCAGGGAGATAAACGTTTCGGTTCTTTCTATCCCCTTTATTTTTTGAAGTTCGTCGTGTAACACGAATCGTAGTTGATTGATGTCTTTGCAAATGATTTCCGCGAACATGCTATAGTTACCGGTGGTGTAATTAAGCCTGATGATTTCAGGAATTTTATGCAGTTCGCGCGCAACAGAATCGTATAAAGAACTTTTTTCAAGATATATTCCGATAAAAGCGATAACATCGTATCCAAGTTGTTTCAGATCTACGCTCAGCCGCGTACCTTTAACGACACCAGCTTCTTCAAGTTTTTTAATTCGTACATGAATGGTTCCCCCGGAAACGAACAGCTTTTTTCCGAGGTCGGCGTATGAGATTTCTGCGTTCGACATCATCTCGTGGATGATCTGGAGGTCGAGCTTATCAAGATTCAATTTTGCGGCCATTTTAGCGAGGAGTTTTTTGAAAAAGTTGATTGACGGATGCAAATATTTGAATATTTTCGAAAGTTTCAAAAAAATTCTTTGAAAATCACGAACTAATTAGCGCTTTTGTTTAATATTGCTCCAGTTAAGCTCTTTACATAACTAAAGATTGTGGAGTGATGGAATTTTTGGCAGACATGCCCTCTTGTCTCGAGGGTGGGGATAACGGGATAAACGTAGTGTAATGCCGTTCTGAGCAATCGGAGCGACTGGGGTTGACCACCACAAACATTGCGCTGCAGCTAACCGCCTCGTGGAGGTTCGAGTCCTCCCTCTACAGC